>JBFHEJ010000038.1:0-12127 GCA_041584255.1 Lysobacterales bacterium | reverse complement strand
ACCACGCCAAGGAGGTCGATGTCGACGCCATCTGTGACGGCACGGACGTGCTCATTGGCGGCATCATGGAGCACATCGAGCAGGCCGGGGTGCACTCAGGCGACTCCGCCTGTTCCATCCCGCCATTCTCGCTGCCGCCCGCCGTCCAGGACGAGCTGCGGCGGCAAATCGGACTGATGGCGCTGGAGCTGGGAGTCGTGGGGCTGATGAACACCCAGTTCGCGGTGCGTGGCGAAGAGATCTTCGTGCTCGAGGTCAATCCCCGGGCTTCGCGCACGGTGCCGTTTGTGTCCAAGGCGACTGGCGTGCCGCTCGCTGGAATAGCCGCCAAGGTAATGGCAGGAAAATCGCTGAAAGAACAAGGTTATACGAGAGAAATATTACCTAATTTCTTTTCCATAAAGGAACCCGTGTTCCCGTTCATCAAGTTCCCGGGCGTGGATCCCATCCTCGGGCCGGAAATGCGTTCGACGGGAGAGGTCATGGGCATCGCCTGGAGCTTTGGCGGCGCCCGTGCCAAGTCCATGCGCGCGGCGGGCAAGAGCCTGCCAGGGCTCGGCAAGGCATTTCTCAGCGTCCGTGACGGCGACAAGGCGGACCTCGTGCCGATCGCCCGTGAGCTGCTTGGGCGCGGCTTTCAGCTGGTGGCCACCAGTGGCACCGCTAAATTCCTGTTGGAAAAAGGTATTGCCTGCGATCCCGTCAACAAGGTAGTCGAGGGCAGACCGCACATCGTCGACTTGATCAAGAACGACGAGATCCGCTTTATTGTCAATACCACGGAAGGCAGAATCGCGATCCGGGACTCCTACTCTATACGCCGCGAAGCCTTGCAGCGTAAAATAAGCTACTCCACGACGATCGCCGGCGGCTACGCGACTTTGCGGGCGTTGGATCACGAAAATGATTTTGCCGTGCACAGCCTGCAACAGCTGCACCGCGGCCTCGATCTGTAGTATCAGGAAGAAAACATGAGAACACCACTGACCCAGGCGGGTGCGGAGCGCCTTCGCCAGGAACTTCAACACCTCAAGAAAGTGAAGCGCCCGCGCATCATCGAGGAAATCGCCGCCGCGCGTGCGCACGGCGACCTGAAGGAAAACGCCGAATACCATGCCGCCCGTGAGCAGCAGGGCTTCATTGAGGGCCGCATTCAGAATCTCGAAGCCAGCCTGTCCACCGCCCAGATCATTGAAGTTTCCAAGCTCAATGCGGACGGAAAGGTGGTATTCGGTGCCACGGTCAGGGTGGCCGACCAAGACAACGGCAAGGAAACCACCTACCAGATTGTCGGGGACCTCGAGGCCGACGCCGGCGATAATCGCATTGCCATCAATTCGCCCATCGCCCGCGCTCTGATTGGCAAGTATGAAGGGGACGTGGTGACGGTGCAGGCGCCGGCCGGGGAGCGGGAGTACGAGATCATTGCAGTCGCCTATGTCTGAGGTTGTCCGTCGAAGCGAAAGCGTCATGGCCTGACCAGTGACGCCCATTCGGCCTGAGCAAATAACGAGGCGCCCGCTGGTCGCCGGCGAGGACCAACTGCCCGGCGATCTTCATCCTGTTGTGCGGCGAGTGCTTCTCGCCCGCGGCCTCCGCACGGCAGGCGACATCGACCTGTCCCTCGGCGCCATGCTGTCGCCGGAACAGCTCGGCGGCGTGCGCCGCGCCGCCCGGCGGCTGGCCGCCGCAGTGCGCAATGAAGAATCCATCCTCGTCGTTGGAGATTTCGATGCTGACGGCGCCACTGGGACCGCGCTGGCCCTGTTGGCTTTGCGCGCCATGGGGGCTGGGCGCGTCGATTTTCGAGTACCAAATCGGTTCGAGTTCGGTTACGGTCTCACGGTCCCGCTGGTTGACACCCTGGCGCAGAACCCCCCTGATCTGATCATCACCGTTGACTCCGGTGTTTGCTGCAATGCCGGCGTGGCGCGTGCGGCCGATTTTGGCAGTGAAGTCATTGTCACCGATCACCACCTCCCGGGCGAGGAACTGCCGGCAGCGGCCGCCATCGTCAATCCCAATCTCGAGGGCGACACGTTTCCCAGCAAGGCGTTGGCCGGTGTAGGGGTCATGTTTTACCTGCTTGGCGTCGTTCGCGCAGAGCTGGAGTCGCTGGGCTGGTTCGGGCCGCGTCGACCCGCCCCCCAGATGGCGCAATGGCTGGACCTCGTGGCGCTCGGGACCGTGGCAGACCTCGTGCCACTTGACCGCAACAATCGAATCCTGGTGCACAATGGAATGGCGCGCATTCGCCGAGGCATGTCGCGCCCGGGGTTGATGGCGCTGATGCGTGTCGCGGGCCGCGACTATCGATTCGCGCGGGCTTCCGACCTGGGGTTCGCGGTCGGGCCGCGGCTCAATGCCGCAGGTCGCCTGGAGGACATGTCGGTGGGCATTCGCTGCCTGCTGGCGGACGATAGCGAAGAAGCCATGCACCTGGCGGGACAGCTCGATGCGCTCAACCAGCAACGCCGCGACTTGCAACAGGAGATGCAGGACCAGGCCTTCAAGAGCGTGCAGCAGTTACTGGATCGAATCCGGGGCCAATTGCTGCCGCCGGCACTGTGCCTGCACGATGACAGCTGGCACCAGGGCGTGGTCGGACTGGTGGCCTCGAAGGTCAAGGACGCCGTTCATCGGCCGGTCATCGCCTTTGCCCCGGAAGCGGAAGGCTCGGCGATCCTCAAGGGCTCGGCGCGATCGATCCGCGGCATCCATATCCGCGACGCGCTGGCCGCCGTCGATGCACACAATCCTGGCCTGATGGGACCCTTCGGTGGTCATGCCATGGCCGCGGGTCTAAGTCTTGAAGCGAATCGACTGGAGACTTTCACGCGGGCATTCCAGGAAGAGATCCATCGGCTGCTCGATGGTGACGAGCCGGTGACCGAAGTTCGCACCGACGGTGAACTGGCTCCCGAGGAGATCGATGTCCCCGTGGCGCTGGCCCTCGAATCAGCCGGTCCCTGGGGGCAGCGCTTTCCGGAACCACTTTTCGACGGCAGTTTCGAAGTCATCGATCACCGTGTCGTTGGTGACAAGCACCTTAAAATGACCGTTCGCCACCACCAGGGCGGCGAACCGGTGGACGCGATTGCCTTTGGTCAGTTGCCGGAGGACCTGGAGCGGGCCAGGGGCGGGTCTGGGTCATCATGCGTTCGCATGGTCTACCGCGTGGACGTCAATCGCTGGCAGGGCAGGGAGCGTTGCCAGCTGGTCGTCGAGCACCTCGTGGCCGACAGTAGCCGCCGATAAAAAAACGCCCCGGACCGAAGTCGCGGGGCGCTTGCAGAATGGCCCTTGAATTGGGTTCGCCTGACTCGGACTAATCCAGCGAGGACAGGTCCGGGCGATGCATGTAGATATCGTAGTAGGAACCGTCGGTCGCTGCGTTAACGGCCTGGAACTTGGCTGCCGCGGCTTCCTCTGACCCGAGGTGCTCGGCAAGGAACTGATAGAAGTTCGGGTCGGGTGCTTCCATGTCGGCATAGTTCGCATGCGGGATAGCGATGCCCACCGTGTACTTGCCGTTGATCGATTCCACCCAGGCCCATTCGTGGCCCTGTTCCGCCCAACCGTGGTTCTTGGCGATCTGGCTCAACTCTTCAACGACAGCACTGAATTGCTGGCCCGCCCCGGTTTTGATCTTGTAGGTCCTCACCCCTACGAATTTGGGTTCGGCCATGTCTTCCGGCCAGTGGCTGTTTTCGAAATCAATGAATTCGAAGTCGTGCTCGTAGCTCGACACATGGGGTTCGGCGTTGGCGTCCCAGTATTCCTGCAGCGCCGTGTTGTCATCGTGCCATGCCTCGATGGCATCCCGGTCCGCCCAATGGAAGCAGCACGTCCTGAAATAATAAGCATCGAAATCGTCACCGGTATTCTTGGTGTATGTTTCCCAGTGTTCCGGGCTGTTCATTTCCTTGGCCAGGGCCATGTAGCCCTTGACTGCCTCTTCGAATGCCTGCTGGTTGGCAAAGTCGACGCGCACGGTCCACATTTCGGCAATGCTTCCTGGCGCTTCGTCCTGCGCCAGCGCCGACATGGCCGTCAGCGACATTGCGGTGAGGATGGCGAGCATGGAACAAGTGATGGTCTTTTTCATGGATTCTCCCTGGTTGAAGTGCGCACCAAGTATAGTCGCTGTGATGTAAAATGCTCCGCTTTGCGCGGGAGTACCTCCATTGGAAGCCGGCCAGTATAAGAATCTGCTCATCGACCTCACGGAGCGCAGCGGCGCGCTCAGGGGGTATCTTTGACTACGAGGTAAAGCGCCAGCGCCTCGAGGAGGTCAACCGCGAGCTCGAGAATCCCGATGTCTGGAGCGACCCTGAAAAAGCCCAGTCGCTGGGACGGGAGCGTGCCCAGCTCGAGCGCATTGTCACCATGCTCGACAGCCTCGGCAAGCGCCTGGGTGACACCGGCGAAGTGCTGGAGCTGGCCATCGAGGAAGGGGATGAAGAACTGCTGGCGTCGATCGAGTCGGATCTCGAAGTCATGGAATCCGAAGTCGAAGACCTCGAGTTTCAGCGGATGTTCTCAGGTGAGATGGACGACCGGCCCTGCTACCTCGATATCCAGGCCGGTTCCGGCGGCACGGAAGCACAGGATTGGGCGGAGATGCTGCTGCGCATGTACCTGCGCTGGGCCGAACGGCGTGGCTGGGATGCAGAACTGGTCGAAGTGTCCGCGGGCGAGGTCGCCGGCATCAAGAGCGCGACCATCTACATCAACGGGGAGTATGCTTACGGTTGGTGCCGCACGGAAACTGGCGTGCACCGCCTGGTGCGAAAATCGCCGTTCGACTCGGGCAACCGCAGGCATACGTCGTTCGCCGCGGTGTTTGTGTCCCCGGAAATCGATGACGACATCGAAATCGACATCAACCCGGCGGACCTCAGGATCGACGTGTACCGGGCCTCGGGCGCCGGTGGTCAGCATGTCAACACCACGGATTCGGCAGTGCGTATCACGCACGAACCTACCGGCATTGTGGTGCAGTGCCAGAACGACCGGTCGCAGCACAAGAACAAGGACCAGGCGATGAAACAGCTGCGCGCCCGGCTTTATGAGCACGAGTTACACAAGCGCAGCGAGGAACAACAGAAACTCGAGGATTCGAAGTCGGACATCGGTTGGGGCAGCCAGATTCGCTCCTACGTGCTTGACCAGTCGCGGATCAAGGATCTGCGCACCGGGGTGGAGATTGGCAACACCCAGGGGGTGCTCGACGGCGACCTCGATCCTTTTGTGGAATCATCTCTTAAGCATGGCCTGTAAACGACGGAAAGGGCATTGAACGAAAAAACACAACAAGGCATGTTCCCCGCGGCCGAGGGCGAGGATGAGAACAAACTGATCGCGGAGCGCCGGGGCAAGCTGGCCGCCATCCGTGAGCAGGGCGATGCCTACCCCAATGACTTCCAGGTCACCACCACGGCAGGAGAACTGCACCAGCGGTTCGATGACCTGGACGCCGCAACGCTGGAAGCGGTCGATGAGCAGTTTGCCGTCGCCGGCCGGATGCTCGCCAAGCGTGTGATGGGCAAAATCGCCTTTGTCCGGTTGCAGGACCACGATGGCGACATCCAGCTCATGATCCAGCGGGATCGGCTGCCAGGAGGCGTATTCGCCGCATTCAAGGGCTGGGATGTCGGCGACATCGTCGCCGCCAGCGGGCCAATCGCCCGGACCCAGAAGGGTGAACTGTCAATCCGCGTAGAGACGCTGCGTCTGCTGGTCAAATCGCTGCGGCCGTTGCCGGAAAAATGGCATGGCCTGACCGACACCGAGCAGCGCTATCGCCAGCGCTACGTCGACCTGATCGTCAACGAACAGTCACGCAACGTCTTCCGCACCCGGTCGAAAGTCGTTACCTTACTGCGCCAGTTCATGGAGGCGCCCGGGCGTGATTTCCTGGAGGTCGAAACGCCGATGATGCATCCCATTCCCGGGGGCGCCGCGGCCCGCCCATTTGTCACCCACCACAACGCGCTCGATCTCGATATGTACCTGCGCGTGGCGCCCGAGCTTTATCTCAAGCGCCTGATCGTCGGCGGGCTCGGACGCGTGTACGAAATCAACCGCTGTTTTCGCAATGAAGGCATCTCGACGCGGCATAACCCGGAGTTCACCATGCTGGAGTTCTACTGGGCCTTTGCCGATTACGAAGACCTGATGGACCTGACCGAGGTCATGCTGCGCGAACTCACGCAAGCGCTGACCGGCGGTGACACGGTGGTGTACCAGGGCGCGACGATCGATTTCGGCAAGTCTTTCCAGCGCCTGTCAGTCGAACAGGCGATTCGTCATTACAGTCCGGACCTGGCCGAAGAGGACCTGTGGGACCTGGATACCATTCGGTCGATCTGCCAAGGGCGCGAAATACATTTCGAAGACAGCTGGGGTGCGGGACGCCTGTTGATGGAATTGTTCGAGGCCGTCGCCGAAGAACATCTTGTCGACCCCACCTTCATCACTGCATTCCCAACCGAGGTGTCGCCGCTTTCAAGGCGCAATGACGACAGGCCGGAGCTCGCCGACCGCTTCGAACTGTTCGTGGCGGGGCGGGAGATCGCCAACGGCTTTTCAGAGCTCAACGACCCCGAGGACCAGGCGGAACGGTTCCGCCAGCAGGTCTCCGCGCGCGATGCGGGCGACCTCGAGGCCATGCATTTCGACGATGACTACATTCGTGCGCTGGAATACGGGATGCCGCCGACGGCCGGCGAGGGCGTTGGCATCGACCGGCTGGTCATGCTCTATACCGACCAGGCATCGATTCGCGACGTGCTTCTTTTCCCTTACATGCGCCCCGAGGAGCGGTGAGTGGCATGAAGGTGCTGATGGTGCAGCCCAGACTGTGCTGGCAGGACGCGTCCGAAAACCGCGCCCGGCTCGAAACACAGATCAGTGCTGCGTTGGCGGGCGGCAAAGCCGACCTGATCGTTTTGCCGGAAACCTTCACCACCGGCTTCCTGGGCGACGTGGGGGGGGAGCCCGAAGGCATGGATGGCGCGACGGTTGCCTGGATGCGCGAACTGGCAAGCGCCCACGACGCGGCGATGGCCGGCAGCGTCGTCATCGGCGAGGACGGACAACGATTCAACCGCTTCCTGTTCGTCCCGCCGGAGGAAGAGATTCATTACTACGACAAGCGTCACCTGTTCGCCTACGGTGGGGAAAACACCCGTTACCTGCCGGGGCGCCGCCGCGTGGTGCTGTCCTGGCGCGATTGGCGAATTTGTCCGCAGATCTGTTACGACCTGCGATTTCCGGTCTGGTGCAGGAACCGGGACGACTACGACTTGCTGCTTTTCGTGGCCAACTGGCCGGCACCACGGGTTCATGCCTGGAGTACGCTGCTGGTCGCGCGCGCCATCGAGAATCAGTCCTTTGTAATTGGCATCAACCGCGTGGGTGAGGATGGCAACGGCATTGCCTACCCGGGGCAGAGTGCAGCCATTGATCCCCTGGGCAAGGCGCTGGTTTCAATGGGGGGCGACGTTGCCAGCCAGCTCGTCACGCTGGATATCGAGGAGCTGCGCGACGTCCGGGCCAGACTGCCTTTCCTGGCCGACGCGGATCCCTTCAGCCTGGACGTTTGAATCACCGCCCCGGCAAGGCCCGGGAGTTCAGGCGCCTTTTCGCTGCCGCCTTCGCGACTCGATCCAGCGCCCTAACGTCCCGCTCGGCAGGTGCCTGCCGGTCGCGAAGGCCAGCAGGGCGTCCGGTGTGCTGAAGGCCCACAGCATCTCGCGCCGCGCGGTCTCCCGTCCCGCGAACAGCAGGCGGTCTCCTGCCATGAGTTCCTGGTCTTCGGGCGGCAGAAAGGTTCGGGAGGCGCCCCGCTCCAGTACCAGGCAAACACAATCCAGGTGCTGGGTGGCCTCACAACGCGAATTGTGGGTGGCGTGCCGCAGCAGAACCTGCGCGCCGTTTTCATTGGCCGTTTTCAGGCCGATGCCCATCTCTCCGGTGGTTTCAACGGTCCACAAGCTGGGGGCGACACCGTGCAGGACCTTCTCGCAGCGCGCGACCGCGCGTTCCGCGAAATCGTCTTCCTGGCGCACCATGTATTCGAGGAAAGCCTGCAGCAAGGGCGTGGTGGCAACGGCCAGGATTCGCCGCGCCACGATCAGGTTGCGTCGGGCGACGAGGTCGGCGCCCGAGGCGTCGAACAAGGCGTCATTGGGCTGCCGTTCCTGGCGCGCGACCACGAAGATGTCCGGCTTCAGCTCGCGCGCGGTCATGACGATGGACAGGTTGTCGATGTCATCGCCGGTGCCGGCGATAATGCCGCTGGCTTCCTTGATACCGGCCTCTTCCAGAGAGTGCTCTTCGGTTCCGCGGCCGGTGACGCTGTTTTCGAAATCGTCGAGGCGTTCGGGATAAATATCGATGACGGTCAGCGGCAGATTGGCCTGCTTCATCTGCTGCGCAATCCTCGAGCCAAAGCGGCCGAGCCCGGCGATGATCCAACGTCCCGCGGGTGCGTGCAGAGGTTCACGCAGCTTGGAACCGGGGACACTGATCAGCCAGTCCTGCAGCAGGTATTTGACTGGTGAATTGAGTGCCAGAAACATGCGTTCAGCAAAGATCGCGTACGGATCGATGATGTACTCGGTGCCGAACGACGCCATGTTGCGCGAAGTGCGATCGGTTTCACTGCGGGCGAAAACAGGCAGTTCGGGGCGAAGCAGCTTGACCGTGATGGCCACCGTGAGGTTGGCGTGGTCTTCATTGGTGATCGCGATCACACCCTGGCAAAGGGGGCTGTCGAGCCCGGCGATTTCCAGGACCCGTCGGTCGGTGACATCTGCAGCCAGGGCCGGCGTGTGGGCGAACTCGTCCTTGAGGGTCATGCGGTGCAGCACATCCTGGTCACCCTCGATCACCACCGCCGCCAGTCCGCGGCGGTTCAGGCCACCGGTGATCATGCTTCCGGTGCTGCCGAAGCCGCAGACGATGTAGAACGGCTCGCCCAGCCAGCGCACGCGCTGGGCGAATCGCCCACGGCGCAGCACGGCTTTGAACTGCGGATCGAGAAACAGGGCCAGAATGGTGCCGACAGAGTACAACCAGGCAATGACGTTCGGCAGGATGATCAGGTAGGCATAGAGTCGCTGGGCTTCGGTGAACGTGTACGGCAGTTCACCAAAACCGACCGTCGTCGACATGATGGCCACGAAGTAGCTCGCGTCCAGGATGGACATCTGGTACGGATTACCGCTGGTGTCCTGTCCGGGAATCATCCACAGCCCGAAGGCCGACATGGAATAAACCAGGATCATGACGATCAGCGGCGTTCGCATCCGCCGCAGGGTCAGCCAGACGATGTCATTCATTGTGAAATGCCGCCGCGGGTGTCAGCGCCTGACGACGACCGTTTCCGAGACCAGCAGGGTGACCGACACCAGATTGGCCAGCAGTGCCCCGCCTGACATGGAGATGATGCTCGAAAGGAGCTCGGCGGTCATACCGGTCTCCGACACGTACGATGCCCAGGCCCAGATGAAACAGGCCATGATGAGCTGCAGGTCGGCGACCAGGCTGGTGGCCAGCAACACAGCGCCCATTTGCGAGCGGTCTCCAAATTTCAGAACTGTAGCGATCATGCTGGCAGCAAGCGCTGCCGCCAGTTCGATCGGATGGTGGTGGTCCGGATTGTCCATTTCGCCCAGGAAAAACCCGAAATTGAGGGTCAGGGCGAGGACGATGAAGAAGGCAAAGATCACTTTTTCAAGGTTCATGGGTAAGCCTCTGCTGAGAGTTCGCGGTTCCTGCCGGGATCTCGGTTGACGTCAGTCGCCACCGGTCCTCATGTGGTTGCTGTGAAAATCCAATGTATGAATTTCGCTGATACCAAGCCGCTTCGCCACGGCTGCCACGTCTTCCTCGATGGTGGCAAGGTCACCGACCACCACCCATGTCAGGCTCGACGGTTTCAGATGGTTGCGTGCGCTCTTCCGCACTTCTTCGAGGTCGAGGGCCTCGAGACGTGACTTAAGCGCCGGAATGTAGTCATCCGGCCTGTCGAATCGCTGGTTGTCAAGCATGGCCGCCATCACTGCAGCGGCCGTCTCGAACTGCCCGGGCAGGCTGTTGATGCTGCTTTTGACGCTGCGCTCCAGCTCATCGGGGGTCGCCGGTTTGGCCCTCTGATACGCTTCGATCATACGCTGTATCTGTTCCATCGTGTCGGCCGTGCGCTCGCTTTGAACCGGTGCATAAATGGCCCACAGTCTCTGGCCCCGGGCGTCTTCAAGCCAGGTGTAGGCGCCGTATGCCCAACCCTTTTCGACGCGTATGGCCTGATTAAGGCGCGCGTTGTAACCACCGCCAAAGATGTCGTCCATCACCGTGATCGCGAGATTGTCAGGGGCGCCCGTCGGGGGCATTAGGTGAGCGCCCATGATCAGCGACTGCAGTGAACCTGGCTGATCGGCCAGGTAAATGCGTGATTGTTCCGGCAACGGGACATTCGACAGTACCTTGTCGGAATGGCCGCGCCGGCCGGTGCGCCAGTCGCCAAACGCCTCTTCGATGAGAGGCAGGACACCTTCGAGCGAGGTGTCCCCGACAACCACAATGGTGGCATTGTCCGGCCTCATCCACTTGCCATAAAACCGCGTAAGGTCAACTCGCGTAAGTTCCTGGATCGACTCCGGCGTACCACTGCCGGTAAACGGAATTCCGTATGCGTGCTTGTCGCCGTAGAGCAGTGGCGGCAGGGTGCGCAGTGCGACGCCAATCGGGTCGCTCCATTCGCTTTCTATGCCGGCCAGCCAGCGAATTCGAAGACGCTCGAGCTCATCCTCGACGAATGCCGGCTGGCGAACGATCTCCGCGAGCAGGGCAATGGAAGCCGCGAGATTTTCCCTAAGTGCGGAAAGATTGACCAGCGATGTATCGAGGTCGGCCGCTGTCGAAATTTCGGCGCCCAGGGCTTCGGCGAGGGCCTCCACTTCCAGGGCCGTTCGCGACGCCGTGCTTTCCTCGAGCATGGCGAGCGTAAAGGCCGATATGCCCGGCGTGGCGCTCGCGTCGGCGGCGTAGCCGGCGTCGAATCTGACGGTTACATCCACGAGGGGCAGGGCAGGGCGTCGCGCCACTACGACCGGTATGCCATTGCGCAGGCTTGCTCGCTCGATGGCCGGAAAGCTCACCGCCGGAATCGCGCCGACTACCGGTAATCCTGCGCCACGGTCAAGCAAAGGTGCCGCTGCTGCATATTCAGGGGCCGGCACGACATCCAGCCGGTAGCGCCCGCCGGCCAGCCAGCGCCGGGTTGCCTGGCGAACTTCCTCCGTTTCGGCCTCGTTGATCCAGGTGGCCAGGGTCTTGTAGAAATCCGGCCGGCCATCGTAGATTTCGCCGCTTGCCAGCACGGCGGCCTTGCCGGTGAAACCGCCGACGCGCTCCAGCCCGCGAACCAGGTTGGCGGCGAACTTGGCGCGCGCGCGCTTTAATTCTTCTTCGCCGGGACCGAGCCTCATCAGACGGTTGAGTTCTTCGTTAATGATGGCGTTGGCGTCATCGAGCGTCGCCTCCGGCGCCAGGGTCGCCGTGATGTTGAATATGCTGGCCAGCTCGTGGGGCTCGAGATCAACCGAGACGTCAACTGCCAACCCGGTGTCGAGAATCAGTGCCTGATACAAGCGTGAGTTCTTGCCGTCGCCGAGTATATCGGCGGCGATCTGCAGCAAGGCGAAGTCGTGCCGGGTGCGCCCTGCAACCGCCCAGTTGTGATAAGTGCGGATGTGCGGCACGTCGTCGACCATGAGCTCGACAACATCGTGCTCGAGAGCCGGCACCCACTCCTGCAATCTGGTCAATGGCGGGCCGGGTTCGATATCTCCAAAATAGCGCCTGGCAAGTTGCAGACCTTGTTCGGCAGAGATGTCGCCGGCCAGCACCAGCACCGCATTGGCCGCACCGTAATAACGATTGAACCAGTCGTGCACGTCCTCGAGCGTGGCGGCCTCCAGGTCCTCCATCGAACCAATGGTGTCGTGCCGATAGGGATGTCCTGGCGGGAAAAGACCCTCGAGAATACGGTAGCCCGCGAGTCCGTAGGGTTGACTGTCACCCTGGTCCTTCTCACTCCTGACCACGGCGCGTT
>JBFHEJ010000037.1:0-12137 GCA_041584255.1 Lysobacterales bacterium | reverse complement strand
GGCCGTTGATGCCAATAGCCTTGCGATTGAGTTGCAGAACCTCGTTAAGCAGGCGTTCGGTTTCATTCCGCAACGCTTCCAACGCCGCTTCGGGAACATCAATGCTCACTTTCGATATGAAACGGGGGGCATCCTCGAGTTCGTCCGCGGCGAACCGGGTCTCGAGGAAACGTGCGAACGGCCCGACCGCAGGCAGAAAGAGCGTGATGCCGATGACATTGAACAGGCTGTGAAAAGCGACCAGCACGAACAGGGGGTCCTGCAGGCCGATGATCGACGTCAGCAGGGCCAGCAGTGGTTTGAGCAGCGCGAACGCCAGGCAATCGGTTACCACGTTGAACAGGAAATGGGCCAGGGCAACCCGCTTTTTCGCCGGCGTCCCGCGCCACGCGCCAAGCAGCACGGTTCCGGTTGTGCCCAGATCGGCGCCAATGGCCACGGCCGCCGCCTGTTCGAGCGAGATCAGCCCGGCAAAAAGCGCGCTCAGGGCGATCATCATCATGGCCGAACTGGACTGGATGATGGCGGTAATCACGGTGCCCAGCGCGAGGTAGGCGATCAGGGGCAGGTCCGGTTGCTGGCCGAGGTCGAAGTTGGCAGCGAATTCGGCAGCGCCGGTTTTCATGAAGGCCAGGCCCAGCAGGACGAATCCTGCCCCCGCCGTTACGCTTCCCAGCGACGAGGTGCGTGGTGCATCCCTGAACGTCACGAGTGCAAGGCAGCCCACCGCCACCAAAGGCAGCGCGGCTTGATCGAGAGGAAGTTTGAAGCCAATCGTGACCACCAACCAGCCGGTAAAGGTGGTGCCCAGGTTGGAGCCGAATATGACGCCGAGCGCATTGCGCATGGTGACCAGGCCGGCGCCAACGAAAGCCAGAACAGTGAGGCCAACGACCGAACTGCTCTGCAGGATGGCGGTTGCGACGGTGCCGGTGAAGACAGACCTCAGCGACGTGGAAGTGTTACGCCGAATGAACTGCTTGAAGCGGCGCCCTGCCAGGGTTTGCAGGGCCTGTTCGACGAGGTGGAGTCCGAACAGAAATAGACCGACGCCGGCGGCGATACCCCACCAATGGATTTCTCCGCCCAGTGTGAACAGGGATTGTGCCTCGGCAGCCACGCTGGCATGGTACGGCAACCGGAACTTTGCTGGCCAGAAAGAATAAAGCCCCGTGCGCGAGCACGGGGCTTTTTCTTGTCAGAATCGACAGCCCGGGCTTAGCCTTTGCAATTCTCCGGCATCAGTTCGAGGCTAAGACCGCTGCCGCCGCAATGCCACTCGATGACGTACTTGCCGCTCTTGGACCTGTTGGCCGCCATGTAGATGAATTGCGGATCGTCCGTTAGGTTGTCCACCACGCCCTCGTGCAGAAAGACCTTGATGGTGACCTTCTCACCGGAACCATCATGTTCAATGGTCATGTCACTGACAAATTCCGGACTGGATACTGTCGCGGACAGTATCGCATCGGCTTGCGTGGCGGTCCTCGGAAAACTTCCGGAAACCATGAATGCCTGCGAGATTTTCCGCTTGGATTCACCCGCGAGATTGACTGCTTCCGTGATCTTGGCCTTGTCGGCGAAGGCCTGATACTTAGGCATCGCCACCAGTGAAGCCACGCCGATGGTCGCAACCAGCAGAAGCATCTGCAAACCGCCAATCCGCTTTTCCCTGGCTTTCATCCCCTTTCCTTCCCGTATGTCGGGTTTGCAATCGTCATGCAAACACCGTGCCACGGCAGGAAATCCCGCAGGAATGCGGGCTCTGGGGGTACGTTCCTGCTCACTTCAGGCCAGCAGGAAGACGCCACGGGACATAAAGTGACACAAAATGAACAAGGGGCCCGGGAGCCGGGCGGCGGCATTCAGGCCCAGGCGCTGGAATGGATGTGGCTGATCTTGTCAGTAAGCGGCATGCGGTAGAACCGGCGCAGTTCCGCCAACGTGCCTGCGCCGCCGCGCAAAATCCGTCGTTTAAGGCCCTGGCAGAAGCGAGCGGCGTACTCGCTGGCCGCACGGTAGCGATCTATTTGTTCGTGCGTGAGGTGGTGGTGGTAGTGCACTTCATCGAAAAGCCGGCCGTGCAGGCCGTTCATCAGTTCGGAATCCTCCCCTTCAAGGGCCAGGTGCATGGTGGTTACGAACTTATCGATCTCAGCCTGCAGCTCAAGTTCCAGAAGTGACAGGCGCTGATCGCGATGGGCGCGCCATGCCACGTAGTCGAAATGGCTCAGGCCTTCAATGACCTTGCAGAGATCGTCCAACAGGCCGGCGCCCAGGGCTGCGGCAGGATCTCCGGAATCGAGCCGTCCCAACACTTCCTGATCGAGGTAGAGGGACAGGGCGATGCCATCCTCCTCTTCGCTGAGCAGCAGTGTTTCACCACTCGTCGTGAGTGCGTTGTTGCCGCTGATCGCCTGGGCAATGCGGGCATCGGTCACCAGGAAGTCGCGAACATCGTAACCGGAATCGTTCTGGTAGATTTCACGGAGTTGCTGATGGAGGCGTTCGAGCATGGTCAGTGCCGGCGGCTGTCCGGACCGCGGATGGGCTCGACCCCTGCCTGGCGAAGCAAGGACCGGGCCCGGCGGCTGCCGGTTTTAATCCACACTTCGTAGGCTCGAAGCAGGTCCACGTCGGAGTTCTCTCTTGCCCCGTCAGCCACTTCGTTCAGGACATCGACCATCGTTCTGAACTTGGCGGCCAGCTCCGCGTACACGGGTGCGAACGCCCTGCCCCTGAAGGTGCCGCGGATCTCCTTGGAAAGTGAGCCGTAAGCGCTGCCGCCCATGTACATGTAGTAATCGACGTCGACCGCTTTCTCGGCCAGGCCATCAGCAAAGAAACCAGCAATGAACAAGGCCACGTCACCAATTCTCTGCAGCAGGTAATTGCGCTGATCGCAGCGCTCGGTCTCGGCTGCCTCGGCCAGCATCAGCGCCAGCGGACGCAGGCCGTAGTATTCGGCCTGCTCTTCGTAAAGCTCGTTGGATCGCGAGAAGATCGTCAGGAGGTTGACGACATATTGGGCGGCGTGAGGATCGATTTCGACACGCTGGTTAGCCACTGCGTCTTCGAATGAAGAATGAAAATATTCCTGGAGGGTCCGGACCCTGACTACCCTGTCGCTTCGTGAGCTATCGATCATAAGCCTTCCCTTCGCTTACATCGAAAGTTTTCCCTGGCGAATTTCTGAACATCTACCCCGGCAGATTCGCAGATCAACCCCATACCCCCCCTATATTTCCTGATTCTCAGCACATGTCAAGCAGATGAGGCCTTGGCGTCGACCATCGGCCGGCGTAGACACGCCCCAACTCATCGCGCCACGGCGTGCTGTGCGTTCAGGCCTGATCTGAATGACATAAACTCTTATTGACCGCGAACGGGAGAAGTGGATGCAGGATTTCATCAACAGTGTCAACGCATGGGTCTGGAGCCCGGCGCTTGTTTATCTCTGCCTGGGAGCCGGTTTGTTTTTCTCGATCCTGACCCGTTTCGTCCAGGTGCGTCAATTTGGCGAGATGATCCGGCTGCTGAAGGGTGGCAAGGAATCGGATGCCGGTATCTCGACCTTTCAGGCGCTGGCCGTTTCGCTGTCGGGACGTGTGGGCACCGGCAACATCGCCGGCGTGGCGGCGGCGATCGGGTTCGGCGGACCGGGGGCCGTGTTCTGGATGTGGGTGGTCGCTTTCCTCGGGGCATCTACGGCCTACGTCGAGTCGGCCTTGGGACAGATTTACAAGGAAGTCGACGAGGGCCAGTACCGTGGCGGACCGGCATTTTATTTCGAAAAGGCGCTGGGACAGAAGTGGTACGCCTGGATCTTCGCGTTCACTACGGTTGTGGCCTGCGGCTTGCTGTTGCCCGGCGTGCAGGCCAATGCCATCGGCAACGGCATTGATCTTGCTGTGGGAGGCGGGTCGCTGGTCCACACCCCGCTCGGCGAATTCAGCGGCATCAAGCTGGGTGTCGGATCCGGGGTCGTTGTTTTTCTGGGCTTCATCATTTTTGGCGGCGTTAAGCGCATCGCTCACTTCACCCAGGTCGTCGTGCCATTTATGGCGGTCGCTTACATCCTCAGCGCGCTGGTAATCATTGCGCTCAATCTCGATGCTGTCCCGGGCGTGTTCGCCAGGATCTTTGGCGATGCCTTCACGCCCATGGCCGGCCTTGGCGCGGTCATCGGCTGGGGTGTCAAACGCGGAGTGTATTCCAACGAGGCCGGGCAGGGCACAGGCCCGCACGCGGCTGCCGCCGCCGAGGTCGAGCACCCCGCCCAGCAGGGGCTGGTGCAGGCTTTTTCGGTGTATGTCGACACCCTGTTTGTGTGCACGGCAACCGCCCTGATGATCCTGATCACCGGCAGCTATCACGTTACCGGTGTCGAGGCTTCCGTGTCCGGCGGAATGCTGGCGGCCACTGTCGACCCCAACAGCCCTGCTTTCACCCAACTCGCGGTTGATAGCGTTTTCAACGGAGTGGGCGGCCCGTTCGTGGCCATCGCATTGTTTTTCTTTGCCTTTACCACGTTGCTGGCTTATTACTACATCGCCGAAACGAACGTGGCCTATATCAAGCGCACCTGGCACATCCCGGGGCTGATGCTGATGCTCAAGGTGGGCCTGCTCGCCTCGGCGTTTTACGGGACGATCCGCACCGCTGGCCTCGCCTGGACGCTCGGAGACATCGGGGTTGGCCTGATGGCGTGGCTCAACATCATAGGCATTCTCATCATCTACCTGGCGAGGGGGCCCGCCATGAAAGCGCTGCGCGACTACGAGGCGCAACAGAGGGCGGGCGTGGCGCACTATACCTTCGACCCAGAGGCGCTCGGAATCGCCCGGGCGGATTTCTGGAGGGATAGAAGCGACCCCCGGGACCCCTGACCGCGCGTCCCGGAACCCCTCAAGGCAGGCACGCAGGTTGGGCCCCGGCCCCATGACCTGGCTCAAGTGCCATCGTTCGGGGCGGTGCTAACATGGCGCCTCTTTTCGGCCATGGCAGACGGAGAATCTGAACCCTGGAACTCTTGATGACCATCGTTCTGATTCTGGCCGGCTGTTACGTGGGCTGGAATATCGGTGCCAACGATGCCGCCAACTGCATCGGTACCACCGTCGGCGCGCAGATTGTGTCCTATCGCACGGCCGTGGCCATCATGGCGGTGTTCGTGATCCTCGGCGGAACGCTGCAGGGGCACCATGTGATGAAAACCGTCGGCAAGGGCATTGTTGTCTCCGACGCCGTGTCGTTCGAAGAACACAACGACAGGCCCGCAGATGCAGAATTCCAGGCAAATTTCCCTGACGACCGATTACCGGACAAGGCCATCCTGGTGGCCCTGCTTTCCGCCGGGTTCTTTGTCACGCTCGCCACTTTTTCCAGCATCCCGGTTTCGACGTCGCAAGCTATTGTCGGCGGCGTCGCCGGCACGGGGCTCGGACTCGTCGGGCTCAACGCCGCCTATTTCAAGCTGGGAGTCCTGACCAAAATATTCGGCGCCTGGGTGATCAGCCCCATTCTGACCATGGTGCTGGCTTTCGTGACCTACTCGCTGCTCAGCATCGTGCTCAGGAGAGCTAATGCCATCCTGTGGTCAAAAATCCTTGCCTTACTGGTGGTAGTGTCTGCGGCTTACGTGTCCTATTCACTGGGAGCCAATGACGTGGGCAATGCCATCGGCCCGCTGCTGGCCAAGTATCCGGACAAAGGCTTGGGGCTCGCGCTGATGGGCGGTATCGCGATGGCAGTCGGTGCGTTTACTTTCGGTTCCAGGGTCACCGACACCGTTGGGAAGAGCATCACGGCCCTGGACTATGGCGGGGCGCTCTCGGCCCAGTTCGCGGCGGCATTTGGCGTCCATGTTTTCTCGATGCTGGGCATTCCGGTCTCGACGTCCCAGGCCGTGGTCGGCGGAGTCATCGGCGTGGGTCTGACCAAGGGGATGCGGGCCGTGAGCATGAAGAAGATCAAGACCATTTTTGCAGGCTGGGTGGTTACACCCCTTTGCGCAGCGGTATTTGCGGCGCTGCTCTACCGGATATTGGCTTGAGGCGCATTAACACGAGGATTCGACCATGTTGATATTCAAGAAAGAGGAAAAAGTCAGGAAGCTGATCCTCGCGCACCTTTCCAGGGTGCAGGACTGTGTCTCGGAGGCCCGCGACGCGATGGAGACGTACATGTCGGGTGACAAGGATAAGGCCACCGAACACAGGCGCGAGTTGAAGAAGCTCGAAAAAGAAGCCGACGCCATGAAGGTCGAAATTCGGATCGTGCTGCACTCCGGTGCCTTTTTGCCCCAGATTCGGGCGGACGTGCATGGCCTGGTGGATTCGGTAGACCGGATTGCCGACAGCGCGGACAAGCTGTCGAGCTTTCTCGTGAATCAGGCGCCTGATGTCCCCGATACTTTCCAACCCGAATATCTCGAAATTTTCGGACTCTGCGTGAGTTGTTTCCTGGAGTTGCGAAAGGGCCTGAAAGACTATTTAAAACCGAAGGGAAAGATCGAATCGCTGCATGACCACGTGGAACGCGTCGGCGAACTCGAGAGCGCAGTCGACCGCAAGCAGGCTGAGCTCGAGCGCGCGATATTTGCTTCGGATCTGGAATTGGCGCGAAAGCTGCACCTGTCGCAGCTTCTCGGCCTGAGTGTAAACGTTTCGGATCGTGCCGAGCGGGTGTCAGACCTGCTCGAATCCGCTGTGATGCGCTCGGTGGTTTGAACTGCCGGCCTGCGACAGGGAACGCCATTAGTCCGACTCGGCAGATTCCGGGTCCCCGACCCGCGCCTCAAGTGCAGCGCACACCGTATCCAGGATCTTAATTCGTCCGTAGAGCTTGTCGTCGCTCTCCACCAGCGTCCACGGCGCGGACGCCGTTGAGGTGTGTTGGATCATTTCGTGCGCCGCAGCGACGTATGAATCCCACTTTTCATGGTTGCGCCAGTCTTCCTTTGTGAGTTTCCATCGCTTGTGCGGCGTGTTCTCGCGCGCCTGGAATCGTTTGAGTTGCTCTTCCTTGCTGACATGCAGCCAGAACTTGAGGACGATCAGCCCGTGTTCGACCATCTGATCTTCAAAGTCGTTGATTTCGGCGTAGGCGCGACGCCATTCTTCGACCCGTGCAAATCCTTCGATGCGTTCGACCAGCACCCGGCCGTACCAGCTTCGATCGAAAATGGTCATGAATCCGGCGCGCGGCAGTCGCTTCCAGAATCGCCACAGGTACTGACGCGCGTGTTCTTCGTCGGTCGGCGCTGCGATCGGATGTACCTGGTAGGTGCGGGCGTCCATGGCCTGGGTGAGCTGTCGGATCGCCCCGCCTTTGCCAGCGGCGTCGCCCCCTTCAAAAACGAGAACGGTCGAAAGTCCTTTACGCACGGCTCTGCCATGCAGGACGGCCAGGCGTGCCTGTAGAAGCGCGAGCTGACGTGTGTACTCGTGTTTCTGCAGTTTCAGGGAAAGGTCTAGCTTGTCCAGGACCGTCGTTTGCTGGCTGACGACCGGCGATATTCCGTGCTCGCTGAGTTCGCCGACTTCGGCATCGAGGGTTGCCAGGTACTGCTGTCGGATCGCGGCCTTTTTCAGGTGCACCTCGAGGGCTTCGCGCAGTGTCTCGCCGACCAAAAGGCTGCGATGATAGAAATCACGCCCCTCCACGATTGTCCACGGCGCTTCTCCTGTGTGGGTAAGCGAGATGATCCGTTCTGCCGCGGCCACGAAGCGGTCGTAGAGCTTCCAGTTCTCCCAGTCGACGGGATTGATACGCCATTGCCGAAGGGGGTCTTTCTCCAGGGTCTTGAGTCGCCTTTTTTGTACGTCCCGGTTGAGGTGCATCCAGAATTTGAGGATCAGGGCGCCATCATCGGCCAGGGTTGATTCGAAGCGGTTGATGGACTCACACAATCGATCGAGTTGTGCCGCATCGATGCGCTGGTGGACGAAATCCAGCAAAGGACGGTGATAGCGCCCGCTCAGGTAGATCGCCGTCTGTCCCCGTGGTGGGAGATCCCGCCAGAAGCGCCAGAACTCAGGGCGCTGCAGCTCGAGGTCCACTGGCTCGGTGTAGCCGCAGGTATGAATCCAACGGGGGTCCATCCACTTGTTGAGAAAGTTGGTCGAGGTGCTCTTGCCGCCGCCGCTGACCCCGGCAAAATCGATCAGGACAGGTGACAGGCCTTCATCGCGAAGCTGTCGTTGCAGGTCCAGCAATTTTGTTCGCAGCGTCGTTTCCCGCTTTTTGAATTCCGATTTGCTGACCTTCTGGCCGAGCTCGGCGGTCTGGAACATGAATACGGGTTTGACATTCATTTTTGCAAGGACGAGTGCATCGAAGGCTGTTGGCGCCTTTGGGCAAGTTATGCGGCTGCTCGGCCGCCCGGAGTGGCTAAGGACGCGTTCACCAGTGGCGATGCCGCTATAATATCGTGAATTCCATTGCGGCGTTTCCGCCGTTCACCACGTGAGTATTCGGCCTTGAAGACGCAAGTCATTGATCGCGAAAACCAGACGGAGATTCCCTTCCTGCGGGGTATCCTGATTCGCAATCTGCTCAATACCGGCCTGAGTTTCACGGAGGCTTATGCGCTGGCCGACGAAATTCGCGATGAGCTGTTCGAAGAAGAGGAAATCACCTCCGACGAACTGCGGCAGCGCGTAGCCGAGAGGCTCAAGTCAAAACATGGCGAGGCAGCGGCCAGTCGATATCTCAGTCCGCTGACGGTCCCGCCCAAGATCCAGGTGAACAATCTGACGGGCGCCAGCAGCGCGTTCTCGCGTGGACGTCACCAGCGCTACCTCCAGTCCAGCGCCATTCCCACCGAGGACGCGGAACGCATTACGCTGATGATTTTCAATGAGCTGGTCGCCGCCGACGTGTCCCAGATTTCCACCTGCCAGCTCGGCTACCTGACCTATCTGTGCCTGAAGCATGAACTGGGCGAGCGCGAAGGCAAGCGCTACCTGCTGTGGTCGGAATTCCAGCGCAGTGACCGTCCGCTGCTGCTGCTGATATGCGGCGCCGTGGGCACCGGCAAGAGTTCGATCACGACGGAATTGAGTCACCGCATGGAAATCGTTCGCACGCAGTCGACGGACATGTTGCGCGAAGTCATGCGGTCGATGATTTCCGAGAGCCTGCTGCCTGTGCTGCACCGTTCGTCCTTCGATGCCTGGAAAGCCCTGCCGATCGACGACAAGGACAACCGGGATCGCGACCAGCTGGTTTCGGACGGCTACCGGGCACAGACCGAATTGTTGGCCCTGGCCTGTGAGGCTGTTTTGCACCGTGCCAGCAGGGAGAGTACGGCGATGATTCTCGAAGGCATTCACGCGCATCCCAATTTGCTGGATCGCCTGCCTGAAGATACCGATGCGGTCGCGGTTCACGCCACGCTGGCGGTGATGAAACCCAAAGAACTGCGCCGCCGCTTGCGCGGCAGAGGCACCACCGAGCCCAAACGCAGGGCCAAGCGTTACCTGTCCAAATTCGACGCCATCTGGTCGTTGCAGTCCTGTGTGCTGGGTGAGGCGGAGCGTCATGAAACTGCCATCATTGTCAATGACGACATGGAAATGGCGATCTTTCAGCTCATCAACACGATCAATCACAAGCTTTCGGAACATTTTGACGGGACTCCCGAAGATGTCTTCGGTTCGGTAGTCCCTGAGGCAGCAGGTCAGGGCGTCGCCAAGGACTGGAGGCGGTTTGTTCCTTCATTGCTCGAAACCGGGGAGATCAAGGCGCACGTCCGTGTAGCCGGTTAACGCGCAGTGCAATCGAAGACCAAGCGAATCTTGTTGATCGTGGACGGCTTGGGAGACCTGCCGGTTGCCGAGCTCGGAAACAGGACGCCGCTGGAGGCTGCCCACACACCCAATCTCGACCATTTCGCCGCTTTGGGCGGATTTGGCCTGGTCGACCCCATTGCGCCCGGGAAAAAGCCCAACACGGATTCAGGCACCAGCTTCCTCATGGGCATGGAGGCAGAAGACGCAGGTTTACTGAGAAGGGGACCGATCGAAGCCGCGGGCGCCGGTCGAGTGCTGCGCCCGGGAGAGGTGGCGCTGCGCGCCAATTTTGCCACCGCCGAGGTGGTGAACGATACGCTTCGGATAATCGATCGGCGCGCGGGTCGGGATACTGCGGGCCTCGACCGTCTGGCGTCGGAAATCAGGGAAATGGACCTCGGGGACGGGGTGGTGGCCCGATTCTTTTCCACTGATCAGCATCGTGGGGTGCTGATATTGAGCGGCGAAGGTCTCGATGCCGCCGTTTCGTCCACGGATCCGGGGGACTCGAGCCTTCCCGCCGCACTCGCCACGTGCAGGGCCATGCATCCGGAGGCGGAACGAACCGCGGACAAGATCAACCGCTTTGTCAAGGCTGCGCACCGACGGCTTGTCGGGCATCCGGCCAATGCGGAGCGGATTCGGTCCGGCCTGCTCCCGGCGAATTGCATCATCACCCGGGGCGCCGGCACCCGGGTGGAACTCCGCAATCGTTTCGGCCAGATGGGCTGGAAAGTGGCGCTGGTGGCAGGCTGCAATACGGTCCTGGGGCTCGGGCGGCTGTTCGATTTCGAACTGCTGACCGATCCGCGATTTACCGCCGACACCGATACGGACCTCGACCTCAAGATCGCAGCGGCGAAGCGAGCTGCAGAGGATTACGATGTCTCGATGATTCACATCAAGGCGCCAGACGTCTGTGCCCATGACCGGGACCCGATGGAGAAAATGCGGGTGATCGAGCGCCTGGACACCGCCCTCGCGGGCTTGAGAGGCTGGCATGGGGTGTTGGGCCTGTCTGCGGATCACACGACCGACAGCAACAGCGGTCGACACACGTCCGATCCGGTGCCATCCCTGCTCGCGCGCATCAATGGGACCCGACCACCGGGAACCGAGGGGCTGAGTTTTGGCGAATCCCTGTGCCGGGAAGGCAACCTGGTCCGGCAGAACAGCCGCCAATTCCTCCGCAGTTTTCTCGAGGCATGAAGCTTCTGTGCGGCGCCAGCAGCGGGAGCGGTTGATATTTGTCACGTTTCGGGGTGCCGCAAGATGGCAAACTTGCGATAGAAGCTGAACCGATGGCAATGATTGTCACAAAGCTGTCACATTTGCAGCGTAGCTTGGCGCTGATGCTCATCGCAGACTGGGAGAATTCCATGCTTAGAAAGACTGTTTCGATCACGCTCACCGCCCTCGCCACAACCCTGCTGCTTTACGGATGCGGCGGTGGTGAACGGCGCCAGCTGATCCAGAACAAGGGCTCCGACACGCTGGTCAACGTGGCCCAGGCATGGGCGGAGGCGTATCAGACCGTTAATCCGAACGTGGTCGTTGCCGTCAGCGGGGGCGGTTCCGGAACAGGCATCGCCGCGCTGATCAACGGCACGGTCGACCTGGCCAACGCCAGCCGGGAAATCAAAGACGAGGAAATCGAACTGGCACGCAAGGGTGGCAACCAACCCATCCAGCATACGGTGGGTTACGACGCCCTGGCCGTGTACCTGCATGCCAACAACCCGATCGACACCATGACCATCGAGCAGCTGGCCCAGATTTATGGCGATGGTGGAGCGTACACGACTTGGGGTGACCTTGGCGTCGAGGTTCCCGGCTGTTCAGACCAAAGCATCATCGTGGTGAGCCGTCAGAACAACTCAGGGACCTACGCCTACTTCCGCGAAACCGTGCTTGGCAAGGGCGATTTCCGACTGGGCACGCGCGACATGCATGGCTCCAAGGACGTTGTTGACCTGGTTGAGAAAACCCCCTGCGCCATCGGATACAGCGGCCTGGCCTATGCCACCGACCACATCAAGATGGCCTGCATCGCCAATGCAGAGGGGGGGGGATGCGTCGAACCGTCAGTCGAGACCGCCAGCGACGGCAGCTATCCCATTGCGCGTGGACTATACATGTACACCAATGGCGAGCCGCAGGGCATTGTGAAAGACTACCTCGACTGGATTCTGAGCGAAGAAGGTCAGTGCATCATTTATGACAAGGGCTATGCCCCGGCCACCAACGTCTCCTGTGGCTGAACAACGGACGGATTGATTCCATGAGCCATTTCGAAGAACGCCTGGAAAAGGACCTCAACCAAATCCGCGAGCGGGTGTG
>JBFHEJ010000036.1:0-12166 GCA_041584255.1 Lysobacterales bacterium | reverse complement strand
GGGCGTAGGATTCGCGCACGGCCCGCGATGGCGACCTCACTTGCCCCGCCCCGGGGTTCAGGGTCTGAAGCCAGTTGTCCGGACGGTTTTCCTCAATGATGAACAGGCCCTGGAGCCCCATCATCACATGTACGTGCGGCTGCACGTGACAGTGGTAGAACTTGGTGCCGCTGTTGCGCGGCGTCAGCTCGTAGGTGCGGCTGCTGCCCGGCAAGACAGGCATTTCACTGGCGATGGGCACGCCGTCGTTGCCTTCTCCCGTGACATCCACGAATGGATGGTCGGCCCCATGCAAATGGAGCGTGTGCGGCATGTAATGGCTGTTTTCCAGCGTGATCCGCACCCGGTCGCCCTGCTCCACGCGGATGGCGGGTGATGGCAGGCGCAGCATGGCGCGGGCCTGCAGAGATTCGAAGTTGACGGTCGACATGCCCGCGAGCTTGGGCGCAAAAACCCAGAAACCAGGGCGGATGCCCGGCGCGATGGAAAACTGGGTCATCAAATCAGTGGACTCCGGCGAAGTGCCATTGAGTTCGGCAACTTCCAGTCGAATATGAATTTCATCGGGGTCGCCGTCGCCATCGAGATCTGCGCCTTTTTCCACTGCGTCCGCCGTCACACCGGCTTGGGACAGCGTTTCAGCCGATACCGGGTTGGAGCCGCGAACAAACGCTGCAATCGCGTACGGATTGTCGGCCATGCAGCCCGGCGTGGCAGCGATCTTCACGCCGTCGATCTGCTGTGACGCCCGCCATGCCAGGGTGGACGCGGGTTGGTCCTCTGGGCAGAACGGTTCAGGCTGCTCGGTCGGTGTTTGCGCGGATTCCGGCGCCGTTCGCCAGGACGGCACGCCGAACACTTGCGCCAGGGCCAGCCTGAATCCGGGCGGATACCAGCCTGGTGGATAACACAGTGCGATACCGAAAATGGCAAGCAAAAGCAGGATCAGCCTGCGCCTGTTTGACCGCTTGCTCACGGCGCGTCCACCTCCACATTCTTACGGCTTTGTGCACGCCAGCGCCTCAGGCCACCCCCGGAAACCCAGAAATGCAGTTGCACCAAGGCCGCCAACATTAGAAGCCACGGCCAGTATCCCAGGCCCTGGCCCCCGACATGAAAACCGAACACCGCACGATATGCCTTGTCTAGACCCGGTTGACGGGTGGTGACCACACCGATATACCAGCCCTTTTGCTCGAACTCATGGCTCGCCGTCAATGCCCCTCCCGGCTCGATGCGCGGCGACTGGTAGTGGACGGTCACGGCATCGAGGTCTTCGATTGCGGTTACATCTTCCCAGGCCGCATAACCCTGGCGGTCGTTCACATCGTGAATAATACGAAAGTCCACCGGCATCTGGCGCAGGCTCTGGTGCAAGTAGTCCATCACGAAGATGGTCTCGCCTAGGTCGGGCACATCCTCGCAGAACTCTTCGCTGGCGCGCGTGCCCGGCTGATAGATCGTGAAATGGGCACGGAAAAGACCGATGTCGATGACACATTGATCTTCCTCCATCACGACACCGCCATGGCCCCAGGCGAGCGCAGAGGTTAACAGCGCCGCCACCAAAAAGGAGGCCGACCAGAGCCTGCGGCGGAGCGGAAGTCGGTGACAATTTCCGGCATCGCCTTGCCGAAATTCGTCACGGCGGCGTGAAGCGTAGAAATGAAAGTACTTCATGAACCATTCGTATGTGTCTGTTATTAGACATGTAATCAATTCTATTTGACAGTTATTTTGCACGCCAATTGAGTGGCACGGTTTATGCATTACTCTAGTCGTGAAGGGAACAGATAATTTTCGTCTACGGTGAATGGAAATGGAGATTCCAATGAAACCACAGATCATTCGGTTGACAGAATTTCGTGAGCACAAGCTGAGATGCATCGGGGGAGATGGTCGGGCGACGCCTTACCAGATCACGACTTCGGTGGGCAGGGTGCTGGGAACACTCGATCAAATTCTAATGCCTGCCGAAATCGTATCCGCCAATACCGGGATTGACCAGCCAAGGCCGTCCCTGCTCAGACGTCTCGCCACGATCTTCTCCTGACGGTTACAAAAGGGGTATCCAACCTGCCAGCCTGGCAGGTTGGCACACCTCCCCCTCTCGCTCTGTTTTACCTGTTCGACCACATTCAGTTCACATTCAGAATTTAGTGCTAGAATTCCTGCATGGCACTCAAAGTCACAGTTTGCACGCTTACGCGCTCCGCTGCCGGCCTGCTGCTGGCTCTTTCGGTTTTTTGCGCTCCGATTTCGGTCGAAGCGCATCAACTCGCCAACGCGAGAGGCGCCATAGTGCCACATGAACACGTTTACCGCAGGGCCGGTTACGGCAATGGCTTACAGGTTGGACATGTTGCACCGACGCGAGCTGGCAATGACATGATCATCTGGGCCCCTGCACCCAGCAATGGCTACGATCTGCCTGCGCCGCAGCTGCAGATTGCACCCCCCAGCAGGCGTAGCCCAGATCTGCACAAACGTGTGGTGCCTTCACCAGCCCAGATTCGCATCCCCAGTCCGAATACCGACCGGCGCTGACGGTTCACGTCTTCCCGCCGGACCGACAACAACCCGATTCCTTGCCGTGCTGCTCTCCGGGCAGCGAACTTTTGAGCCTGACTTTTCGCTATGATAGAAGCGTGGGCATCAGGACCAGTCAATGAAACGCGCCGGCATCATCGCAACAGTGACTGCCGGGCTCGTGATGGGCGCCCTGGGGATGATCCAATACCCGGCACAGGCCGCGGATGCCGGGCGTGCCATTCTGCTCGACATCAATGGCGCCATCGGGCCCGCAACCCGCGATTATGTCGTTCGCGGCCTCGAGGACGCTGCCGAGGAAGACGCCGCCCTGGTCATTCTGAGAATCAATACGCCAGGCGGCCTGGACGCCTCGACTCGGGACATCGTGCAGGCCATTCTGAATTCGCCCGTGCCGGTCGCCACCTTTGTTGCGCCAGAGGGCGCGCGCGCCGCGAGCGCCGGTGCCTACATCCTGCTGGCCAGCCACGTCGCGGCCATGAGCCCGGCGACCAACGTCGGCGCCGCCACACCGGTTTCGATCACCGGCGGCCCTTCTCCAGCGCCTGACCGGAACCAGGAAAACGAAGCCGACTCCGAGGCTGAGGAATCCGAGAAAGCGGACAAGCAGGATTCCGACGCTGAGAAATCAGCACCGGCCGACGCCATGACCCGCAAGGTCATCAATGACTCGGTTGCTTACATCCGGGGTCTCGCTGAGCGCCGCGGAAGGAACGCGGACTGGGCCGAGCAGGCCGTGCGGGAAGCCGACAGCGTCACCGCAGAAGATGCGCTGGAGCTGAACGTCATCGACCTCATAGCCCGCAACGTCAGCGACTTGTTGAGCCAGCTCGATGGCAGAACCGTCGATCTGGCCAGTGGTGAGGTGACACTGAGCACGGAGGGGCTGGTCGTCAGCAAACGGGAACCCGACTGGCGCAATGAGCTGCTTGCCGTAATCACCGACCCCACCATCGCTTATATCTTGTTGCTCGTCGGGTTTTATGGCCTGGTTCTCGAGGGCTACCATCCGGGCGCCATCGTGCCGGGAGTGGTCGGCGCCATCAGCCTGTTGTTGGCGCTATACGCTCTCCAGATGCTCCCTGTCAACTACGCCGGTCTTGCCCTGATCGTGCTCGGCATCATCCTGATCATCGCGGAGACGCTGGCGCCGAGCTTCGGGGCGCTGGGGATCGGCGGCATTATTGCCCTGGTGATCGGATCCATCATCCTGATGGACACCGATGTGCCCGGATTCCAGGTTTCCGTCGCGCTGGTCGGCGGCATCGCCCTGGCCAGTTCGGCCTTGCTTCTGGGTATCGTCGGTATGGCGGTGAGGGCGCGAAAACAACCCGTCGTCGCCGGCAGGGAACACCTGATGGGCGCACAAGGCACAGCAGCGGAAGCGTTCGAAACGACCGGCACCATCCATATCGCCGGTGAATTGTGGACCGCAGTCAGCAGCGCGCCTGTGCAATCCGGCCAGTCCGTGGAAGTCACCGGCATCGAGGGGCTTACCCTGCACGTCAGGCCGGTGAACTGAACAGCTAATTACGGAGCATCAACATGTTTGATTATTTCTTTGGCATCCTTGCCTTCGCGGTACTCGCCATCCTGATCAACGCGATCAAGATTCTCCGTGAGTACGAACGCGGGGTGATTTTTCAACTCGGAAGGTTCTGGAAGGTCAAGGGCCCGGGGCTGATCATCGTGATTCCCATTCTGCAGCAGATTGAGCGCGTCGACCTGCGCGTTATCGTCATGGACGTGCCGACGCAGGACGTGATTTCGAGGGACAACGTCTCGGTAAAGGTGAATGCCGTGGTTTACTTCCGCGTTATTGAACCGGACAAAGCCATCATCAATGTCGAACGCTACCTCGAGGCCGTCAGCCAGCTTGCCCAGACCACTTTGCGTTCGGTGCTGGGCCAACACGAGCTCGATGACATGCTGGCCGAACGAGACAAGCTCAACAAGGACATACAGGCCATTCTCGACCGCCAGACCGATGCCTGGGGCATCAAGGTGGCCAACGTCGAAATCAAGCATGTCGACCTGGACGAGAGCATGATTCGCGCCATCGCCAAGCAGGCCGAGGCCGAGCGCCAAAGGCGCGCCAAGGTCATCCACGCCACCGGCGAAAAACAGGCCGCCAAGGAACTGGTCGAAGCTTCCAAGACCCTCAGCGAAAGCGCAGGAGCCCTGCAACTACGTTATCTGCAAACACTGACCGAGATCGCCGGTGACCACAGTTCCACGATTGTCTTTCCACTCGACATCATCGACCGATTGAGGGATGCCTTGAATAAATAGCTAACAATCATCACAGGAGCGAGCTTCAGCTCGCGAATTTCGCGACGTAAACGTCGCTCCAGCAATCGAGGAAAACAGAATGAAACGTCGCCAGTTCCTTCAATCTTCAGCGATTGCCGCCGCCACGGCTGCACTGCCAATCGCCCTCCTCAGCAAGACCGCCCTCGCCCAGGCCGTCGATGAGATGACGAAAGCGCAGTCGGACATCCTGGCCGTAACCGGCGACGGCTCTGAGATCACCATCGAGCGCGCCGCGGCAGACGAACTCAGTGGTGCCCTGCGCGGCCGCCTCCTGATGCCGGGACAGGAAGGCTATGACACTGCAAGACATGTCCTCAACGCCGACATTGACAAGTACCCTGCGCTGATCGTCCAGCCAACAGGCGCGGCGGACGTCAGCACGGCGGTGACATTTGCCCGCGAGCGCAACCTGCTGGTCGCCGTGAAGTGCGGAGGACACAGCTGGTCCGGGAAATCTACCTGCGACCGAGGCATGCAGATCGACCTGTCCAGTTATCGCAGTGTCCAGGTCGATCCGGCAGCGCAGCGCGCCCACGTGGCGGGCGGCAGCCTGCTTGGGGAAATGGACCACGAAACCATGGCGCATGATCTCGTAACGACGGCCGGCACGGTTTCTCACACGGGTGTCGGCGGGCTGACGCTGGGCGGCGGGTTTGGCCGCGTAGCGCGGCGATTCGGCCTGGCGCTGGACAATGTCCGCGGCCTGCAGATCGTCACAGCCGACGGTCAGTTGCGCAACGCGAATCCCGAAGAAAACCCGGAGCTTTACTGGGGAGCACGCGGCAGTGGCGGCAATTTTGGCGTTGTGACCAACTTCGAGTTCCAGCTTCACCCCATGCAACGCGAAATCATCAGCGGAATCGGTATGTGGCCTCTGGCGAACGCCAAGGACACGTTACGTCATTACCGCGATTCGCTGGCCGCGGCGCCCGATGATCTCTATCTGGACTTCGTTTTGATGTCCGAGGCCGGCAGCGCCGACGGCATGGCCATGATCTATGGCTGCTACTCGGGCCCCTCGGAGAAGGCTGACAGCGTAATGTCGCCGATCTTCAACTTTGGTACGCCTATCCAGTCCGGCTACCAGGCCAACGATTACGTCGCCGAGCAGCGCTCCTGGGACAGTTCCGATCCCCGAGCCAACGGCTCGTATCTCAAATCCGGTTTCATCAGCGAAATTTCCGACGGCCTGATCGACGCCATCGTCGACGGCTTCGACGCATCGCCCGAGCGCAATTCGCAGGTCTTCTTCCAGTGCAGCGGTGGCGCCATCGGCCGGGTTCCCGCAGACGCCACGGCGTTTCCCCACCGCTTTGCGATTGCCAGCGTGTTTACCACGGCTGGCTGGCCGGCCGGCATGCCGCGCGAACCACATGTGCAGTATGTCCGCGAGCACTGGGCCACCATGGAGCCCTTCACCCGGGGCTGGTACATCAACGAGATTGCCAACGAATCACAACAGGCCATCAACGCCAATTACGAGGGCAACTACGAGCGGCTGGTGACGCTCAAAAACCAGTACGACCCCGGCAACCTGTTTCGCTTGAACGCCAACATCAGGCCGACCGTGTAAGCACACGCGGTTCTCGCGACTGGGCGTTTTTGGGCGGCATTTCGCCACAGCCTGGTTCCGGCCTGCGTCCGGGCTTCGCCCTGACGATTTTCCTGGATGACCCCGGTTTTTCGCCACGGCTCGAGCCGTGGCCGGTCTCTAACGGGTCCTGCGGCACAAATGCTTTGAACCAATTTCCGCAAGTCATTATGATGTCGCGATTGGTTTGATGGGAAAGATCCCTCCAACAACAGGGAGCAAGCAATGATGTACCCTCCGACGGTGCGGCTTTCGCACGTTTTTTTGTACGCTCTGATCCTGGCGTTCCTGTCCGTGAACACCTTGGCGCAAGAACGGCAAGCCGGAGAATATCGCGGCACCCTCGAGGTCGTGAAATTCGACGTGTCGCCACCGCTGAGGAGCATTCCCCCGGTGCCCATCCCGGACTCGCTCGAGCAGTGGGGCGGCCTGATCGTCGACCCGTCGGGTACCGACGGCGAGCCACGCTACGGACGGCAGACCCCGGATCAGGCCATGCAATCCGCGCCGCCCACGCAGGAAATTCCCGCGCCAACGCTCAGCTTTGACGCCGTTACAAACCTGGCGGGTGTATCACCGCCGGACCCGGTCGGTGATATCGGGCCAAACCATTACGTGGCCATGAGTAATCTGTTCTTCGAAATCTACGACCGCACAGGAACATCGGTATTTGGCCCTGCAGCAAACAATACTCTGTGGAGCGGTTTTGGCGGGCAGTGCGAATCGCAAAACGCCGGCGACCCAATCGTGCTTTACGACCAGTTCGCCGATCGCTGGCTGCTGACCCAGTTCACTTCCAGTCCGGAACCGGGAACCGGAGACCACTTCAATTGTGTCGCGCTTTCCCAGACTTCGGACCCGACGGGCGCCTACTTCCGCTGGCAAATCAGTAACGACGACCCGTTCCCGGATTATCCCAAGTACGGGGTTGGTGAAGAGGCCTACTACATTTCGACCCGCGACTTTGATCCGGGCTACATTGGTGTCGGTGCCTTTGCCCTCAATCGCGCGCAACTGGTCGCCGGCAACCCCAACCCGACCATCATCTCTTTCTTTGTCGACCGCACCAATCCGGAAAACGTCGGTGACGGCCTGCTGCCGATGGACATCGATGGTTTCGACCTGCCGCCGGACAGCACGCGTCATTACTATATTGGCAGCATGGACGACGGCGGGCCGTACGGCGCCGCGCAGGACGCCCTGACGATCTGGGAATTCCTGGTGGACTTCGCCACCCCGGCCAATTCATCCTTCACGCTGGTGGCGACCGTGCCGATGTCGCCCTACGACACGATTTTTCCGTGCGGCGGTGGCCGTAACTGTATCGCCCAGCCCGATACCGGCAACCTGGTCGACCACCAGGGTTATCGACAAAGACCGCTGCACAGAGCCGCCTATCGTAATTTCGGCACCCACCAATCGATTGTGACCAACCAGTCCGTTGAAGCGGATCCAGGTGTTTCCGGCATTCGCTGGTGGGAGATACGCAACCCGGGTGCGTCGGCGACCATATTTCAGGAAGGCACTTACGCGCCCGGTAATACAGACGGCATTCAGCGTTGGTTCGGCTCGATCGCCCAGGACTCGGCCGGCAACATGGCACTGGGGTACAGCGCCAGCAACGCCACCGACGTCTATCCCAGCGTGTGGTACTCGGGGCGCCTGTCCACCGACGCCGCGGGCACCATGCCGCAGGGCGAAGGCGTCATCGTCGACGGCACCGGCTCGCAAACCGGCAGCCAGCGCTGGGGTGACTACACCTCGATGAACGTCGATCCGACGGACGACTGCACCTTCTGGTATGTCAACGAATATCTGCCGGTCACCAGCGGCGCCGGCTGGCGGTTGCGCGTCGGCGCATTCCGCTTCAATGAATGCGGCGACCCGGGTTTCTCCCTGAGCGTGTCGTCCGCCACCGAAGTTGCGATCTGCCAGGCGGACGACGCCACGTACGATCTGAACGTGGGTTCCATCGCCATGTTTGACATGCCGGTGACGCTGAGCGCGACTGGTAATCCGCCGCCCTCGTCGACCTCATTCGTGCCCAATCCCGTGACCCCCCTGCCGGGTTCTTCAACGCTGACCATCAGCAATACGGACGCGGTACCTGCGGGCGACTACAACATCGAAATCACCGGCATGGCGACCGGGGCAAGCGACCGCATGGTCACCGTGGACCTCACGGTCTTCGATGTCATACCCGGCGTGCCGATGCTGGTGTCTCCAGCGGACGCAGCCATCGACGTTCCGCTCAACCCCACCTTCGAGTGGATGGACAATGGGGCTCCGGAATATGTGATCGAGGTGGCCGCCGATGCCGGATTTTCCAATATCGTCTATACGGAAACCACCAGCAACAACCAGGCTACCCCGTTTGACCCGCTGGCCAGCAGCACCACTTATTTCTGGCGCGTGCGCGCCCAGAATGCCTGCGGGCCGAGTGCTGATTCCGAGATTCGCTCATTCACCACGGTATCACTGCCCGGCGATTGCCCGGTGGGCCAGGTCGAAACGGTGGTGCACAATTTCGACTTTGAGGCTGGCGCGCAAGGGTGGACCTCCGGCACCAATCAGGGCCCGAACACCTGGGCGCTTTCCATGGCCAACCCGAATGGCGGCGTCCAGCATTGGCACACCGATGACAACAGTGTGCCCTCGGATACATTCCTGACCTCGCCGGTTCTGGCAATCCCTGCCGGTCTCAGCAGCCTGACGCTGCGTTACTTCAACGCCCAGGCGTTTGAGGCTCCCCCGTCACCGACCGAGTGCTGGGACGGCGGCATTCTTGAGACTTCCACCGACGGTGGAACCAATTTCACCCAGGTGCCGGATGGCGATCTCCTGACCGATCCCTACGACGGTGTATTGCGAACCACCTCATCGAATCCGCTGGGTGGCTTGCTGGCCTGGTGTGAAACCGCGCAGCCCTACACCGACGCCCGCGTTGACATCAGCGGCCTCGCCGGCGAGAACAACGTGGTGTTCCGTTACCGCGTTGGCACCGACGTGACCGTTGGCGCGCCCGGCTGGGATATCGATGACGTCAAGGTGGTCGGCTGCACCAGCATTCTCGAATTCGAGGACGGCTTTGAGACCCTGGTGCGGTAAGCGCTAGAATTGGCGCATGCGCGCCATGCAAATCAACGGGCCGGCCTCTGATGAGCGCCGGCCCGTTTCACTTGAGACCGCTGCAATCGCGGTTCCTGAAGCCGGGCCCGGCCAGGTGCTGATTCGTGTTCACGGTTGCGCGGTTTGTCACACCGAGATCGATGAAATCGAAGGCCGCACACCGCCAACGCACTTCCCGATGACCCCGGGCCACCAGGTGGTGGGCGAAGTCGTCGGCGAAGGGCCGGGGTGCAGCCAGGGCTTACTCGGTTCGCGCGTGGGCGTCGCCTGGATTTACAGCGCCTGTGAAAGTTGCCAATGGTGCCTTAGTGGCCGCGAAAACTTGTGTCCCGATTTCCAGGCAACCGGGCGGGATGCCCACGGGGGGTACGCCGAATACATGGCCATCGGCGAGGATTTTACCTTCAGTCTCCCGGAGGGTTTGAGTGACTTGGATGCGGCTCCGCTGCTCTGCGCCGGTGCTGTCGGCTATCGCGCTCTCCATCTGTGTGACCTTGAAAACGGCGAGGTACTGGGCCTGACGGGGTTTGGTGCTTCCGGCCACCTGGTGCTGCAAATGGCAAAGGCGATGTTCCCGGTTTCGCCGGTTTTCGTTTTCGCACGCGATGCAGGAGAACAGGACTTTTCGCTGAAACTGGGTGCCGACTGGGCCGGCGATACCCGCGAAACTCCGCCGCGACCTGCAGACGCGATCATCGACACTACGCCCGCGTGGCTGCCGATCGTCTCAGCGCTGGAGGCGCTGTCCCCGGGTGGAAGACTGGTTATCAACGCCATTCGAAAGGAAGCCGGCGACCAGCATGCCTTGCGTGAACTCGACTATGACCGCCATTTGTGGCGGGAAAAGTCCATTCAGAGCGTGGCCAATGTCACGCGAAATGATGTGCGTGGCTGCCTTGATCTTGCTGCCAAAGGCGCCATCCGTGCCACTGCCGAAATATTACCCCTGGAAGGGGCAAACGAGGCACTGAACCGGATCCGAAAAGGCGGCCTGCGCGGCGCTTTCGTTCTGCAATTATCCGGCTGAGGATTTGCGGGCTTCCGGAAACCAGCCGAACCAAACTGAGCATCCCCAGCACACGTGCTGGCGGACGCGGAACTCTTCATTCTACGAAACAATCTAATTTGGTATCGAAAGGTAACCTGGGTACAGCCTATGAAACCGAAGTTTCTGGTCGCAATGCTCGCACTGGTGGCAACGGCCTGCGCATCGACGCCGCCGGATGCCGAACCCCTTGCCGTCAGGTTGTCCGACATGGGTTATGAAATGCTCGGGCCGGTCGAGCGCGTCAACGAATATCGCATTGACGGTTGGCAATACGTCGACGATTACCACACTATTTTCGAGGCCGGAAGGTCGGACTATTACCTGCTGAGTTTCAATCAGCGCTGCACGGGCCTCCGCAGCGCATTCACCATTGGCTTTACCGACCGGGTCGGCCGCCTGTCACGTTTCGACAGTGTCCTCGTGCGTGACCGCGCCGGCGGAATGGTCGAGCGTTGCACGATCAATGTGATTCACCGGCTTAAAAAGGTCCCGTTATAGCCGCGGAGCAGGTTCAAACCAGCGGCTTACGTTAGAATTCAGCGCTGGTTCCTTGGGAGCGCGGTTTGTACCCAGCCCGAATCGTGATCTTGGTGCTGGCGGTTACCTTTATCGGACCGCTATGGGCACATCAGCCGGATGGTGAGCAGCCGGAAAGTCATGATGTCGTCGTTGCACGGGTCTACACACGAGACCAGGCCCGCCTGGACCGGCTGATTGAAGAGCACAATCTGCTCTATTACATCTGGCGCGAAGGCTACGCCGTGATCCGAACCGACCGCGGGCGGCTGCCCGACGACGCCGTCGTAGACCAGGCCGCCAGTGCCGGCATGCACAAGGCACTTGAGCCCTTTCGCGGCACGGGGACCATTCCTGCCCGGCCCTGCTATCGCACCGTCGAGCAAACCTACATCGACCTTCAGGCCCTTGCCGCCACCAACCCCCAGCTGGCCCAGTGGGTCGACTTCGGCGACAGTTGGGAAATGACCCAGGGCGCGGGCGGTTACGACCTTCGGGCCCTGGTGATCAGCAATACCACGGTGCCCGGCCCCAAGCCCGTATTCATGATCATTGCGGCCAGCCATGCCAGGGAATTGGCCACTGCGGAAGTCGCGACGCGGTTCGCTGAAATGCTGCTGGCAGATTATGGAACCGATCCCGATGTCACCTGGATGCTGGACCGTTTCTCCATCCACGTGATCCCCATGCACAATCCCGATGGCCGCAAAATGGCGGAAGCCGAGTGCACGGGGGGGTGCTTTCCAGCCTGGCGCAAGAATACAAACGATGCTTATTGCGTGGGCATGCCTCCGGATCGCGGCGCCGATCTCAATCGCAATGCGGACAACAGCTTCTGGGGCGGCCCTTGGTCCAGCGGCAATCAATGCAGCGAAACCTATCGCGGGCCGGCCGCAGCTTCAGAGCCGGAAACCAGCGATCTGGAGGCGTACCTTGCGACCACCTTTCCGGATTTCCGCAATGCCCCGCCGGATGATTTCGTCACGCCGGCCGACGACCAGGCCGATGGCGTCTTCATC
>JBFHEJ010000035.1:0-12186 GCA_041584255.1 Lysobacterales bacterium | reverse complement strand
CCTGCACGATTATTCGCAAACCAGCGTGTCGGAAAGCTTGATGATCGTGTCGGTGCGCTCGATGGACTGATCCAGCGGCGGATCGAGGACGAAGTCCAGGGTCCAGCTGCCGTTGCTCTCGTCTTCGAAACCGCGTGTCACAATGCCGACCGTGTCGAATGTCACCGTTTCGGGTGTGCATACAGAGCAGAAGCCATCGAATTGCAGCAGCGGAATCTCGGTCGCCGTGGCCGACTGGTTGTCGTCGTCAGCGGCGATGATCCAGCGCGGAACGCCGAGTGCATCGAACAGGTAATGCACCTGGGCCTGCGCCGCGTTGTAGACCAGCACCGTCGATCCACCCAGTCCCGCGACACCGCGATACCAGTGGCCCGTGTAACTCGGGGTGCTGCCGTTGATCTGCGGACAGGTATTGGGCCCGTTGGGGTGCATCGGGTCGAAGCCCGATTCACCGAACAGGCTGTAGCTCATCACCACTTCGCTGTCGGACAGGAAAGTCAGGGACACCACCCCGGCGCGCTTTTCCTGCTGATCCGTGCCGTCGTTGGTCACGCGCAGAAGATCAGCTACCCAAACGTTGCCAACGGGTGAAGGTCCGCTGGCGATGTACCAGGTCGGCTGGCCATCGAAATCGTAGGCATACCAGACACTGAAGCTGAATTCTCCCACGCTGTTCCATTCGGCGCCTTGGAAGATCCCGCGGTCGAAGTCCCACAGGCCTTTATGCGGCGACAATGCCGCGGCATCGGACTGGACCTGTACTTCCACCGTCGCAGCGGCCGCGCTGCCGGCGTTGTTGGAAAGTTCGACGTAATAACGCCCTGGCGCGACGAAGTCATTGATCGCCAGGCTCGGCCCTTGCCCGCCCCCGCCAGAGGAGGAGGCGACCAGTTGGGCACCACCGGGCCGTTGCACGAACGGCGGTGAAGCCAGCGCCGCCGGGTAATCCTGGCGATAGAGTTCGAAGGAAAGGTTTTCGCTCTGCCCGCCATCGTCGCCCTCGACGCCGACCACCATCGTGGTGACGCCAGCCGGAATGTCGATGTACATGCGGTCATGGGTGGAGTTGGCCGCCAGCGCCAACCGCTGCTGGCGCCCGGCCATCAGAGGCAGTGTTTTCGCCCCGGCGATGCCGTCGCGGTTGAACAGCACCGGGATCACGCCAACGTTGTTCGGGTTGTCACGCGCCGTGCCGATACCGACGGCGCCCAGCCACTGCTCTCCGGGCAGGGCGCTGACGTTGCCCCAACTCAGGCGCAGGTCGAAAGCCTGCCCTGCCCCGACGACGCCCGGTCCGCTAGCCACGAGATCTGAAGTATCGTCCCCGCCGATTACGGCACTGACCAGCGTCGCCTGGTCACCCTGCTCGTTGTCGGTATCCCAATTCTGCACGATGATCCAGTAATCGCCGGCCGGTGGGGTGAAGAGATCACACAGCTCAAGATCGGTAGGCGTAATGCTCTCGCAAAGGAGTTCGGATTCCTCAGTCAGACCATTCTGATTGTCGTCCCTGCCAACAAACAGGTCGAGGTCGTTTGAAGTCGATTCCAGCGTTTTGGCATGCAGCCACAGCGCGCCTTGAGGAACTTCGTGCCAGACCGTGAAGGTACCAGGCGGACCGTCGAAAGGATCTTCGTTTTCCGGTTGCGGGTCGCCTGAAGTTGGGTCCTGGATGATGGTTTCGATCGTGGTGGTGGCGCGAACCAGTCCGCCGCTGGTGAACGTGGCGTCAGGAAGCGCCACCAGGCCGGCAAGGCTCATGTCGGTCCAGCCCGCATTCTCGTCGCTCGTGATGGCCCACTGGTTTGGAATGGCGCCGCCGTCGTAAAAAACGGCGGTGGTCAGGAACTGGTCCGGCCGACCGGCCGCACTGAGGCGGATCTTGCCGTACACCCACTGGCCTACGAGATCGCTGCTTCGCAGGTCAATATCGACGGTCAGGTTCTGCGACGCCCCGTTACCCAGGGCAAATGAGCTCGGCTGAACGGCCACGTTCACGCCGGCCGGAAAATCCAGCGGCGTCGCTTGCCAGTTGACACTGGCGCGCATGCCGGTCACCGTGCGGCTGAAACTGCAGACGCCACCGCAGCTGGTATCGACCAGCCCTGGCAGGTTCAAATCCCTGGGATCCCCACCCTGGGTGGGGTTTGCGTCCAGGAATTCGGCGCCACTGACATCCAGGTACAACCCGGCGTCAGCCGCGTCACCGAGTTGAGGTCGGCCTGCTCCACGCTGGTGCGGTCCAGCCGGCGCGCCGGTCTCGTCGGTGACCAGCTCAGGCGTCGAAGTGGTTTCGATCGCCGAAGCGATCTGCGACGGGCTCCAGCCGGGATTGAGCGATCTCAGCAGCGCCGCGGCACCCGCCACGTGGGGCGATGACATCGATGTTCCGGACAGGATGGTGAACTCCTCGCCCTCGAACCAGGCCGACAGAATGTCCGTGCCGGGGGCCACGACGTTGGGCTTGAGGGTGTCCTGCACCGGCGACTCGTTCGGGCCACGCGAGCTGCCCGCCGACAGCAGATCCGCAAACTGGGCGTCCCGAGCCAGCGTGAAGCCGGAAATCGACCCCTGGTGGCCGACGCCGAAGCTCAACCAGTGCCGCAAGGCATCGCCGGCCGCATCGCCAAGGTGGCTGGCGGGCAGGCAGTGCTCGTCGGCCACGATCGATTCGCCCTGCTCGTCGGTATTGGCCAGGATATAGCCACCGGCTCCGGCGAGCATGAGGTTCTTGCCTTTCTCGACGCGACCATAGATGCCGCGGTCACACACCACGATCTCGCCGTTGAACACCGGGTTCCCGGCCCAGGGGTTGCTCAGTCCCTGGTTCTGGTCGCAGCTCGGTTGCAGCTCCGGATCGCCGGTGCCACACAGCGGAAAGCCGAAGTCCCGCGCGTGCACAATGCTGCGCACGCCAATGCCGTCGCTGAGGCTGGCGCCGATCAGATCGCCCGGCGAGGGCGCTGTGCCGCCAGTGAGGTTTTCAACCACGCTGCCGAAAATTCTGTCATGCGTCGTGTTGCCGGCGGTGATGATCCAGGGTGCGTTGGCCGGTGACCCGAGCGTCGCCGGGTTTGGGCCGTCGTTGCCGGCCGAAGTCACTACCACGATGCCGGCATTGCGGGCGTTGAGAAAAGCTCTTGGGGTGGTGCCTCCTGCCCAAGGCGTAAAGGCGTTGGTGCCGATGGAGTAGTTGATCACATCCACCCCGTCCTGGATGGCCTGTTCGATAGCGTCGAGAATGGCGCTGCTAAGACAGCCGCCGCCATCATCCTGCGGCGGCTCACCGATGTAGCACACGCGGTAAGCAACAATATTTGCGCGCGGCGCGACGCCGGACAGCTCGGTGACCACGCCTTCTCCGAATTGCACCGCAAGGCGGTTGCCGACCGCGATACCTGCCACGTGAGTGCCATGGCCCGAATTGTCACGGCCATTGGTATTCTCTTCCTCGAAATCCGGCGTGCTCGAGCTGTCCTCGACAAAATCGTAAACCCCGACCAATTTATCGTTGCACTCAACCTCGCTCAGACTGCACAGGCCGAGTCGCTGGCCCAGGGGGTTCTGGTGGTTGTAGCCGTCCGGCGCCGGGTCCTGGAACGATGGGTGTTCCCAATTGATGCCGGAGTCGATGACGCCGACCACCACGCCTTCCCCCTGGGCAGCGCCCTGACTGGTCTGGCCGTTCCAAACTGCGGCAGCGCCAATCCATTCGGGACCTGCGTCGGTGTGGAGCCTGTGCAAGCGGTCGGCTTCGATCGCCTTCACCGAGGGCAGGCGTGACAGCGCCTCAGCCTCATCCGGCCTCAGACGCACTGCCATGGCGTTGAGGGCAAAGTGATAGCGGCGGTTGGGCGTGATGACTCGGGCCAGCGCAGCCGATGCCCGGGCAATGAAATCGTCGTGCCGCGCATCCAGGTAGTCGCGGTAGTTGCGGCTCGCCGGGGCCAGGGCGTCCAGTTTCAGGAGACCCGTCGTGCCCGGGGCGGTTGCGGCCATCCGCCGAACGCCACCAGCAGCCGCTGCCGAGAGGGTTGAGCCGTCATAGGCTGCCACGGCAGGATCACGGAATTCCACGATGTATGTGCGCTCCTGCGCCCCATCCGCGGCCGGTCGCGCCTCGCCTTGCGTCGGCACCAGCAGCAGCGCCAGGGCCAGGGGCGGGATGGAGCGCACCATGATTTGAAAAATTCTGCGAATGTTCATCGATCGAATCCTGTTCCCTGGAGCCTCGGCTACGCCACCGGCTGTCTCATAGTCACCAACTCCTCGGCAGCCGTGGGGTGGATGCCGATGGTGGCGTCAAACTGTTCCTTTGTCAGTCCCGATTTTACGGCCACGGCGAATCCCTGAACAATCTCGGGCGCATCGAGGCCGACAATATGGACTGCAACGACTTTGCCGGTGCTCCTGGCCACGATCATTTTCATCATCGTGGTCTCGTCGCGTCCGGAAAGTGTGTGTTTCAGCGGCCTGAATTCCGAACGATAGATTTCCAGCTCGCCGTAATGCTGCCGAGCAGCCTCCTCGCTCGGGCCAACGGAGCCCACCGGCGGCTGGCTGAATACGGCCGACGGCACGAACGCGTGGTCGACCGGTCGCGCCATACCCCCAAATTCGCTGTCCGCAAAGGCATGACCTTCGTGGATCGCCACCGGGGTCAGGTTGACGCGGTGCGTCACGTCACCAACCGCGAAAATGTTCGGCTGGCTGGTCCGTGACCATTCATCGACCACGATGGAACCGTGCGGCGTGAGTTCCACACCGGCTTCTTCAAGTCCCATATCACGGACATTAGGCACGCGGCCGGTTGCATACATGACCTGATCAACCTCGATTTGATTACCATCTGAAAGCGACAATTGGAGTCCGGAAGCCGTCTTTGAGATTTCGCTGACATCCACGTGAAGTCTCAGATCAACGCCCTTCTTGCCGATCTCCGAGGTGACGACCCGGCGCACATCGTGGTCGAATCCCCGCAACACCATGTCCCCGCGGTACATCTGAGTCGTTGATGCACCCAGGCCATTGAAAATGCCGGCAAACTCGCAGGCGACATAACCCCCGCCGATGATCGCGATGCGCCGCGGCAAGGCATCGAGTTCAAAAGCTTCATTCGACGTGATTGCATGCTCACAGCCCGCAATTTCAGGGGTCCACGGCCGGCCGCCAGTCGCCACCAGGATTTTTTCAGCGCTGAGTTTACGATTGCCCACGTGAACGTGATGTGAATCGATGAGCACCCCGCGTTGGCGAAAATGCGCGACGCCCCTGTTTTCAAGCAACTCGATATAGACCTGCTCAAGGCGAGAAAGCTCCCGGTCCTTGGCCGCGATCAGGTCCGGCCAACTGAATTCGGCCTGTCCGACCCGCCAGCCAAAGCCGGCGGCGTCCTCGAAGTCCTCGGAAAAGTGAGAGGCATAGACCAGCAGCTTCTTGGGCACACAGCCCCGAATGACGCAGGTCCCGCCAAAGCGGTATTCCTCGCAGATGCCCACGCGCGCGCCATGACCGGCCGCGACCCGGGCGGCACGAACGCCGCCGGAGCCGGCGCCGATCACGAACAGGTCAAAATCGTATTCAGCCATGGCATCTCCAGTCCTAAAGGGGCATTGTCCAGCACCTCCGCCGCGTTGTCAGCAAAGCAAGGGCTGCGGAGGGTGTTTCCAAAACCCTCGACAGGAGGGACCCCGGCGAGGAGTCTGCAGGGATGTATTTACGGCATGTTTTGGAAGCACGCTGCGCCCCTTGCCGCGTTCCGCGACAACATGGACTTGCGGAAAGCGACCCCGTAGCATACCCGCTGATTGATCGAACCCCACGTGAAACGATGCTTTCTGTCCGCGACCTTTGCCTGGAACGGCACTTCCAGCCGGTTTTCGAGCCCCTGAGTTTCAAGCTCTCGGGTGGTGAACTGTTGGTGGTCACCGGGCCCAACGGATCGGGAAAAACCACGCTGGTTCGCTTGCTGGCCGGCCTGATCGATCCCACCTCGGGCTCGATTGAAAAGCACCCGCACCGGATGCATTACGTCGGTCACGAGGCGGCAGTCAAAGCGGAACTCAGTGTCTGGGAAAATCTCGCTTTTTACGCCCGGCTGTCCCGGAACACAGACGGCGCGGAGGAAGCCGTGCGGCGATTGGGGCTCAAAGATTGCGCCGAGCAGGTCGGGCGCACACTGTCGGCCGGACAACGCAAGCGCACCGCGCTCGCCCGCCTCGTCCTCTCCCGGTCCGACCTGTGGCTGCTCGACGAGCCGTACACCAACCTCGATGCGGCCGGCATTGCTCTGGTCGACAGCCTGCTCGATGCGCATTTGTCTTCCGGCGGCGCCTGCGTCATGGCGACCCACGGTGACCACCGGCCGACGCCACCCTCCGGCCCTTGGCGCGCGTCCGAAATCGCGCTGCAAGTTGCTGCGCAGGCCGACTGAACAAGACGTGGGCGTGTTTTCCGGTTTCCTCACTGTGCTGCGCCGCGACCTGCTGATCGCGGTGCGCCGTGGGCCAGAGGCGCTGCTGCCCCTGATCTTCGTCGTCGCCGTGGTCAGCCTGTTCCCTCTCGGAGTCGGCCCCGGCCCCGGCCTGCTCTCCAGTATCGGCGCCGGAGTGGTGTGGATCGCCGCCCTGCTGGCCACAGTCATCTCGCTCGACACGCTGTTTCGCGCGGATTTCGAGGACGGCAGCCTCGACCAGTTGCTGGTCTCGGGGCTGCCGCTCAGCGCCATCTCGCTGGCCAAAATCACCGCCCACTGGCTCGTCAGCGGGCTACCGGTAGTAATCCTCTCGCCGTTGCTCGCCTTGTGGATGCATCTGCCCTCGGACACCTGGCCGGTGCTGACGGTTTCCCTGGCCATCGGAACGCCAATCCTGAGCCTGCTCGGGGCCGTGGGGGCAGCGTTGACGCTGGGCCTCAGGCGCGGCGGCCAGCTGCTGGCCCTGCTGGTCTTTCCGCTGTACGTGCCAGTGCTCATTACCGGCACGGGTGCGGTCATGGCAGCCACGGGCGGGCTGCCGTACACTCCCTTCCTCGGCCTGCTGCTGGCTGGTTTACTGGCCGCACTCTCGCTAGCGCCATTCGCGACCGCGGCCGCTCTCAGGATCAGCGTCTCATGAACGCCCAAAGCCATCGCAAACATCCCGCGATCGTCTTTTTCCACAAGCTGGGATCGGCGCCGCATTTTTATGCCATCGCCGGGCGTTTCATTCCCTGGCTGTGGGCGGCCTTCGTGCTGTTGGCCGCGCCCGGGCTGTACCTGGGGCTGTTCGAGGCGCCACCCGATTACCTGCAGGGCGAGAGCGCGCGGATCATGTACATCCATGTCCCGGCGGCCTGGATGTCGATGATGATCTACGGCCTGATGGCCATCATGGCCTTTGTGAGTCTCGTGTGGCGGGTCCGGGTCGTCGAAGTGCTGATGATTTCGAGTGCGCCGGTCGGGGCGGCGTTTACCCTGGTTGCGCTGGTCAGCGGCGCCATCTGGGGTCGCCCGACCTGGGGTACGTACTGGGTCTGGGACGCCAGGCTGACCAGTGAATTCGTGCTGCTGTTGCTGTACCTCGGGGCCATGGCGTTGTTTGCGGCCATCGACGAGCCGCGCAAAGCGGCCCGTGCCACAGGTTTGCTTGTGCTTGTTGGCGTGATCAACCTGCCAATCATTCATTACTCGGTGGAGTGGTGGAACACGCTCCACCAGCCGGCCAGTATCGGCGTCGGCGGCAGCAGTATCCACCCAAGCATGTTATGGCCCTTGTTGATCATGGCGGTCGCCACAAAATTCTATTACCTGGCGAATTTACTGACCCGTGCACGCCTGCGCTTGCTCGAGCAGGACCGCCGAAAAAACTGGGTTCGCAAAGAAATCCTGGACAATGAACCTCAGCATGCCGGGACGGACCAAGAGCGTATGGAACGAAACGATGTTTGACCACAGTACATTCATCATTGCCGCCTATGGCGCCGCCGCTGTGATCCTGGCGTGGTGCGCTATCGCGCCGGTAATCAGAGCACGGCGCACACGCTTGCTGCTGGCCAGGGCCCTGGCTCGCGGCGATGGAGGACAAAGCGGATGACGCCAACACGCCGGCGGCGCCTGATTGCTGTTGTGGCCATCCTGATCGTGTTGGCGATCGCCGGCAGCGTCGCGGTGTGGTCGCTGCAGCAAAACCTGCTGTATTTCCAAAGCCCCAGCCAGGTCGCCGAGCAAGCTCTGCCGACGGGCCGCAGTTTTCGCCTGGGTGGGCTGGTCAAGGCGGGCAGCGTTGCCCGCGACCCAAGCAGCCTCGAAGTCCGGTTCGTGGTTACCGATGGGCAAGCGGAAATCCCGGTGCGATTCAAGGGCATTCTCCCTGATCTGTTCCGGGAAGGAAAAGGCGTCATCGCCATCGGCGCACTGGACGGCGGCGGAACGTTTGAAGCCCACGATGTGCTGGCCAAGCACGACGAGAATTACATGCCGCCCGAGGTTGCGGAAGCCTTGCGCGAAGCCGGGCATCCCGTCGACGGCCGCTAAGCCCGGCGGCGATTCAATGAGCCCTGAGACATGGCCTGGATATGATTCCTGAAATCGGACAGATTGCGCTCTGCGGCGCTTTGCTGGCCTCGCTGGCCATGGGCATCCTGCCGCTGTTTGGCGCCTTGCGCGGCGACGGCCGCCTGATGAGCGTGGCGCTGCGCGGAGCGCTGGTGCAGTTTCTGCTGATTCTCGCCGCGTTCGCATTGCTCACCTGGTCGTTTGTCGTTCAGGATTTCTCAGTCGAGTACGTCGCCCGAAACAGCAACTCGCTGCTGCCCATGCACTACCGAATTTCAGCGGTTTGGGGGGCGCACGAAGGCTCCCTGCTGTTGTGGATGCTGATCCTAAGCGGCTGGACACTGGCGGTGGCCCGATTCAGCCGCAGCCTGCCGATGGCATTCAGGGCCCGGGTGCTGGCTGTTCTCGGCTGGGTTTCCTTCGGTTTTCTGCTGTTCATCCTCTATACCTCCAACCCCTTCGCGCGGCTCAACCCGGTGCCGCTGGAGGGCATGGACCTCAATCCGCTGTTGCAGGATCCGGGGCTGATTATTCATCCACCGATGTTGTACATGGGCTATGTCGGATTCTCCGTGGCCTTCGCTTTCGCCGTTGCGGCTCTGCTCGGCGGGCAAGTCGATCGCAATTGGGTGCGTTGGTCCCGCCCCTGGACCTCGGTCGCCTGGGCTTTTCTCAGCCTGGGAATCGCGCTCGGAAGCTGGTGGGCTTACTACGAACTGGGCTGGGGGGGCTGGTGGTTCTGGGATCCCGTGGAAAACGCTTCATTCATGCCCTGGCTGGTCGGAACCGCCCTGATCCATTCGCAGGCCGTCACCGAGAAACGCGGCGCCTTTCGAAACTGGACGCTGATCCTCGCCATCGCCGCATTATCACTGAGCCTGCTGGGGACGTTCCTGGTCCGGTCCGGCATCCTGACCTCGGTGCACGCTTTCGCCTCCGACCCCACGCGCGGCGTGTTCATTCTGGTTTATCTCGTGCTTGTCGTCGGCGGTTCCCTGCTGCTGTTCGCACTCCGGGCCCCGAAAATGGACCGCGGAGAGCCGTTTGCCGGCATGTCACGCGAGACGTTGTTGCTGGTCAACAACCTGGTGCTCGCCGTGATGGCCGGGGTCGTGCTCGCCGGCACCCTATACCCGCTGGCGCTGGATGCGCTGGGCGGCGGCAAGATTTCGGTTGGCCCGCCCTACTTCGGCACCGTGTTCAGCCTGCTGATGATCCCCCTCGTGGTCGCCATGCCCATCGGTTTCATGGCCAACTGGAAGCGCGACCAGTTCAGCGTGCTGCTGCGCCGACTGATCTTGCCGCTGGGCGCCGGCGTCGCCGGCGCGCTGATCGCCGCCATCATGCTTCCGGGCGCCGGCGTACTCGGCACCGCGTCCTGTGCCGGCGCCGGCTGGCTCATCGTGGCCAGTGTTCGCTATTACCTGCGCGGAGTCGATGCCAACCGCTGGCCGCCACTGAGCGTCGCCGGAATGACCGCGGCCCACCTCGGTGTCGCGATCTTTCTGATCGGCGTCGGGCTCAGCGGCACCATCAGCAGCGAAAAGCACTTGCGGATGACCCCGGGCGACAGCCACACCCTCGCCGGCTACACCTTCCGGTTCGAAGGAACGCGCGTCGTGGACGGGCCCAACTACATGGCCGACCGTGGCACCTTCCGGGTATTTGAAAGCGACGGCACGGAGCTGGTTGCCACCATGGCGCCCGAGAAACGCCGCTATGTCCAGGGCGGGCAGGTCATGACCGAGGCGGCCATCGACGCCGGGCTCACGCGTGATCTTTATGTTTCGCTCGGTGAGCCGCTGGATGACCAGGGCACGGCCTGGGCCGTGCGCGTATACCACAAACCCTTCGTGCGCTTCATCTGGCTCGGTGCCCTGATGATGATGGCCGGCGGCCTCCTGGCCGCGGCCGATCGCCGCTACCGCACCGGCAGCCGGCTCGAGCCATAATGTCACGCCTGCTGCCACTGGTGGTGTTCCTGCTCCTGGGCGTGCTGCTCGCGGCCGGCCTGATGTTGTCCGACAGCAAGTCGGAAATACCCTCGCCGCTGGTCGGCAAGGCCATGCCGGAATTCGAGCTGCCCCGGCTGGACGACCCGTTCACATTGGTAGCCAGCCATGAACTCAAGGGCGCGCCGTTTTTGCTCAACGTGTGGGCGAGCTGGTGCGTCACCTGCCGCTACGAGCACCCGGTTATCGAGCAGCTCGCCCGCATGAACGTGATCCCGATTATCGGCCTCAATTACCGCGACCCTCGTGACAACGCGCTGGAATGGCTGTTGCGCTTCGGTGATCCCTACGACCTTCACCTGGCGGACGAGCCGGGCCGGGTGGCGATCGACTTCGGCGTCTACGCCGCGCCAGAGACGTTCCTGATCGACGCCGCTGGCGTGATTCGCTACAAGCACATCGGGGCGCTCACGTTGGAAATCGTCGAAGGAGAAATTCTGCCGTTGATCGAGGCAATGGAGGACGGAGACTCATGAAGCCAGCCTTGCTGCTGCTTGCCACTGCGCTGCTGCTGGCTCGTGCTGCGCTCGCCGCCGAACCCATCGTCTTCGAAGACGCTGCCCAGGAAGATCGTTTCCTTCGCCTGACTACCGAGCTTCGCTGCCTGGTCTGCCAAAACCAGACCCTGTCCGATTCAGATGCGCCGCTGGCCCACGACTTGCGTCAGGAGATTCACGACATGATCGTCGCCGGGCGCAGCGATGAGGAAATTAAGGAATTCATGGTTGCGCGCTATGGCGACTTCGTGCTCTACCGCCCACCGGTCAAGTCAAACACCATCGTGCTGTGGGCTGCGCCGCTGATCCTGCTGCTCATCGGCGGCCTGGTCATGGCCCGCGCCGTGCGCCGGCGTGCGGCGCGCCTGGACGCGGAAAACGGTTCCTGATGTTCTGGCTGATATCCATCACATTGCTTGCAGCCGCAGGGTTGATGCTGGCCTGGCCGCTGCTGGCCAGGGGCTCACAATGGAGGGCTTTTGGCCTGGCGGTGCTCCTCACCCTGCCGCTGGGCGGCGCCCTGCTGTACCGCGAGGCGGGCACGCCCAATGCCCTGGATCTGCAACCAGCCGGGACAGAATCGGCTGATTTTGACGCCCTGGCCGACGACCTCAGAAATCGCCTGAGCGAACGGCCCGAAGACCTCGAGGGATGGCTGCTGCTGGGCCGCAGCCTCAAATCGTTGCAGCGCTTTGCTGAAGCCAGGGAAGCGCTTGAAACCGCCTACCGGATCGCCCCGGAAAATCCCCTGGTCATGGTCGAACTGGCCGAGGCGCGGCTGTTTGCTTCAGGCCAGCAAACGCTCGGCGATGATTCGCGGGACCTGTTGCAGGCGGCCCTGGCACAGGACCCCGGTCTGCAAAAGGGTGTCTGGCTGCTGGGCATTGATGCAGCCCAGCGCGGCGACGATGCAACAGCCGTTGAATACTGGCAGCGTCTGCTCGAATTGCTCGGGCCGGACAGCGAGGTGGCGCCCGCAGTCCGGGAGCAAATCAGCCTCGCACGCACCCGGCTCGGCGAGACTGCAGAAGCGGCCAGTGTCGAGGCATCGGCATGGGCCGGCATCGAGGTGACCGTCGGGCTCTCCGATACGGCAGCGGCGGCCCTGCCGGCGCCATTACCTGACGCCGCGGTGCTGTTTGTG
>JBFHEJ010000034.1:0-12228 GCA_041584255.1 Lysobacterales bacterium | reverse complement strand
GAACACGGCAACCTGCCGTATCCCGAGGGTACCGCCTGCGCACACGTGCTGGTGGCCAATGAATCAGGCGGTGGACACGCGCGTAACGTGTTCATCGGCCTCGGCGCCGGCGCCCTCTACAAGACGCTGACTGGCTGGGCCCAGGTGATCGCCTCCGAGGCACACCTGAAAGTGCCATTGCTGAAGAAAGGCGAACTCGGGATGGACCTGTCGCCGGCCCTGTTCGGCGTCGGTTACATCCTGGGACCCCGCATCGCCACAGTCATGGTCGGCGGCGGCCTGCTGGCGTCGCTGATCATCATCCCGGCCATCGCCTACTGGGGCGAGGGTCGCCCGCCTCTCTATCCGGAAACGCTGCTGACGATCCCTGAAATGTCGGCCTCGCAGATCTGGTCACGCTACGTGCGCTATATCGGCGCCGGCGCGGTGGCCACGGCCGGGATCATCACCCTGATTAAAAGTCTGCCGGTGATGATCCAGTCGTTCAAGATCGGCGCCGGGGAACTCAAGAGCCGCATGGGCGAGGAAGGCGGTGGCGAGATTGTCGAAACGCCGCGCACCTCACGCGATCTGCCGCTCAAAGCGGTTGGAATCGGCATCCTGGCCATTGGCCTGATGCTGACATTGGTGCCGACGCCCTTCGGCGCACTCAACGACGTCGTACACCGGCTGGTGGCCGCGGTGTGCGTAGTGATTTTCTCGTTTTTCTTTGTCACCGTCGCCTCGCGCATCGTGGGCCTGGTCGGTGTCACCAGCAATCCGACCAGCGGCATGACGATTGCCTCCCTGCTCGGCACGGCCGGGGTGTTCCTGGTGCTGGGCTGGACCGACATGAACGGCAAGGCCGCCGCCCTCACCGTGGGTTGCGTGGTCGCGATCGCGGCCAGCATTGCAGGCGATACTTCTCAGGACCTCAAGACCGGATTCCTGCTGGGCGCCACCCCTCGACGCCAGCAGATCGGCGAACTCGTCGGTGTGCTGTCCTCGGCCACCTTCGTGTGCCTTGCGGTATTGCTGCTTTCCGAGGCATTCGGTTTTGGCAGCGAGGAGCTGCCTGCCCCTCAGGCGACGCTGATGAAGCTGGTGATCGACGGCGTGCTGGAGCAGAACCTCCCCTGGGGCCTCGTCGGGATTGGGATCGGTATCGCCATCATTGCCGAGCTGTTCCGGATTCCCTCGCTGCCTTTTGCCGTGGGTGTTTACCTGCCGGTCTCGACCATGACGCCAATCTTTTTCGGCGGCATGCTCAAGCTGTGGCTGGAGAAGCGCGCGAAGGACAAGGCGCAAGCAGCCGACCGGCGTGACAAGGGCGTGCTCCTGGCTTCCGGATTCGTTGGCGGAGAAGGGCTGCTCGGGGTGGCCATCGCCGGTGCGGCCTTTATCCAGGGCACGCGCCCGGCCGGTTTCGGCCTCGACTGGCTTGGGCCGGACTGGGTCGCCAACCTGGTGAGCTTCGGTGCTTTCCTGCTGTTCGCCGCCTGGTTCGTGAAACGAGTGCGGTGAGCAAAATTTTTAGGGTCCAGGTAAAAATAGCACCAGTCCATTCGTCTGCACACAAGAAGGCCCAGCTACTTTTACACTGACCCCAATTATCCGGAGGCCGAGATGGTTCAATTGATACGCTTACTGGTCATCATGTTGGTTGCGGCGCATGCTGCTTTGCAGGCAGCAGAGCCGCGAACCGAGCACACTTTTCAATTGCCCGAAGGCGAAGAGCGCCCCGCCGCCACCCTTGAAGATGCCGCCTGGCTGGCCGGCTCGTGGACCGGCACCGCCTTTGGCAAGCGCTTCGAGGAGCACTGGAATCCACCGTCGGCGGGCTCCATGGTCGGGCTTTTCAAGCTGTTCGACGATAAGGGCGTTTCGTTTTACGAAATCCTGCTCCTCACCGTCGAGGACGGCACGCTCAGCCTGAAGGTCAAGCATTTCAGCGCTGACTTCACCGCCTGGGAAGAAAAGGGCGATTACGTCAATTTCAAACTGGTCGCCAAGGAGGACGATGCGCTTCATTTCGGCGGCATCAGTTTTTACCGCCGTGACGACAGCAACATCGACGGCTATATCGTGATGAAAAATGGTGAGGAAATCACCGAGCACTACCTCAAGTACCAAAGAGTCGTTCCCGCCTTGTAATCTCGGGACGTGAGGTTAAACTTGGCCCTTGATCCCACGAGGGCAGAGACCATGAATGACGGACTGACGCGCAGCACGATTGCGGTGCTCATAATGGCGGGTGCACTGCTCGCAGCCTCATCATTATGGGCACAGACCGCAGATGCCCTGGTTGCAGAAATGGAAGGCACTGACGAACGTTCCACCGGTCCGCTTGCACCACCGGATCCGGCTGCGCGCGAGGTGGCCCTTGGCGCGCTGGGAGGCGGGGGCCTTCTGTTGATCCCGGAGTCCAGCAACGATCGTGTAATGGCCTTCGATGCGACTTCCGGAAACCTGATCGATCCCGACTTCATCCCGGCAGACCCGGGCAATCTGTCGACGCCGATCCAGGCCATGTTGAGCCCGGATGGGACCCAGGTGTACGTATCCGACCAGGTTGACGACGTCGTCCAAGCCTACGACCTCGATACGGGTGCGTTCGTTGGGACTTTTGCGCCGGCTGGAGGCGCGAATACAGCCATCCTGGATAATATCCGCGGAATTGCATACCGGCCAAACGGAAACCTGCTCGTCAGTGTTGGCAGCGGCGCAAACGCTGATGCGATCGCTGAGTTCGACGGTGGTGGAAACTATGTCGGGAATTTCGTTGCCAACGGCGCTGGCGGGCTGGATTCCCCGTTCGACGTGTTCGCGGTGGTTTCGCCGGGCGGCGTGCTGGCGGCCGGTGATTTCCTGGTGCCCGGTATATCCTCGGATGCTGTCCACCGCTATGACAGCACCGGCGCGGCCCAGGCTGATTTCGCCAGTCTCAACTCCTTTGGTGAGCAGGTCGCGCAGGCTGCCAATGGCAATGTCCTCGTAGGCAACTTCAGCGGCACGCAGGAAGGCGTGGTTGAGTTCCTGCCCGACGGGACCGTCTTTGGCATCTACGATCCGCCTTCGCTGGGTGGATATCGTGGGGCCTATGAGCTGCCAACCGGCAATATTTTGACCACCAACGGCAGCGGCGTACACGAGATCGACCGCGCTGGCAACCTGGTTGAAACCAAGATTGCCGGGGTCAGTGCGCGCTTTATCACCCTGGCTGGTGGCGGTGCCGGTAGCGATGTTCCTCGAACAACATTTGCCGTAAACAAGGACTTCGACGATGACAATCCGGCCAGTGTCGAAGTGACGCTTTCGTGCAACACGGGCCTTCCGCTGCAACAGTCGGCGACCATCGAAGAGGGTGTCGGCGTGGTGTTCGTCGTGGTTGATTTCAATAGCGGCGATATGAACTGCGAAGTCTCCGAGGGCTCACATCTGGGTTACGCCACGACCTACGACGATGGCACGGCAATCAACACCACGGGTTGTGCTTACACCGGCGTCAACTGGGGCGACGCCAACACCTGCGTCATCACCAACTCGCTCCAGGTGGTTGACGTCACGGTGACCAAGTGGTGGATGGACGAGAACCCGCAATTCAATGCGGTCAACTATGCGGAAGCGGCTTACGACTGCGTCAACGAGCAGTTTGGTATCCAGGCGTTCGGAACCCTCGAATTCCTGGGCGATGGTGACACGCAGGACTTCTCGGTGTTCCCGCACTGGAACGGCACCACTACCTGTAACGTGAACGAGATTGTCGTGGAGAACGGCATCGAATTCGATGATTCAGAATGCCAGGGACTTTCGGTCACGCCCGGCAGTGGTGCGAGCTGCAATATCTACAACACGCGCCTGTACGAGGGCATCCCGACGCTGAATCATTACAGTCTGGCCTTGATGGCCATGCTGATGCTTGGTGTTGGCTTCGTAGCGTTCCGCCGCTACGGCTAAGAGCCCGCGACTATGAGCACGTCGGCCCCGGAAGAAGTTCCGGGGCCGTTTTTCCGGCTCCCGGAAAACATCTCGAATTTGCTTCCACGCTGCGGAGCTGACACCCGCTGGTGGTGCAATGGCCGCAACGGTCGCGAGTGACGCGCTGCCGCTTCTCCGCCCAATTACCATCATTCGATTCTTACGTGAGGGCGGATCTCACCTGCGCTGTGCGCTCCTACAGGTTTGGGTCGCGCTGGAAGCGAATCTCCCCGCCGACTATGGTGATGTCGACCTGTGTCTTTGGGATCTCGGCCTCGGGGACGGTCATGATGTCCTGTGACAACACCACCATGTCGGCCCATTTGCCGGGGGTCAGTGATCCTTTGAATTGTTCCTCGAAGGCCGCGAAAGCATTGTTGATGGTGTAGCTCTCCAACGCTTCCTGGCGGGTCATGGCCATGGCCGGCGTCAGTCGCTCACCGTCGTTCATCATGCGTGAGACGCTGGAATAGAACGAGGCAACGGCGTCGATTGGCTCCACCGGCACGTCGGTGCCGTTGTTGATGATGGCCCCAGAATTCAGCAGGTTACGCCACACGTACGAAGTACGGTCAGCGCGTTCCTGGCCCAGCCGGGTCGGCAGCCACGGCCCGTCGGAAGAGGCGTGCACGCCCTGCATCGAGGCGATTACACCGAGTTCTGCGAACCGCGGCACGTCCACCGGGTCCAGGTGCTGGGCGTGTTCGATGCGCCAGCGCAGGGGTTCGCCGCTCACCTCATAGGCGGTGAAAGCGCGCTGGTAAATGTCCAGCGTTTCCCGATTGGCACGTGTGCCGATGGCGTGCGTATTGAGCTGGAAGCCATGACGCATGGCAATGTCGGCGGTCTCCTCAATCTCCGCAACCGGCTCCAGCACGAGTCCGGATGTGCCGGGCAGATCCGTGTACGGTTCCAGCAGCCAGGCGCCGTGCGCCCCCAGCGCGCCGTCAATCTGGCGCTTGATCGAGCGGACGGTGAGGAAGTCGTTCTCGCCAGCCGGCATGAAGTAATCAGGCAGACGGGCATCCATGGTCTCGTTGGACTCGTAGCGCACCATGATGTAGAGGCGAATGGGCAGGGCGCCCTCGGCTTCCAGCTTGCGCAAGAAATCGATGTCCTCGAACGACGTGCCGGCGTCATGGAAGGACGTGACGCCATGGCGCAGCGCTTCCTCCCCCGCGAGCCTGACCTGGTCACGCTTGTCGGCATGAATTTCATCATCGCTGCGCTGGCCGGCCCATTCCTCGCGAGCCGCGCCGGCCAGGCGCTGGGCAGTTTCGCGGAGCAGGCCGGTGGCTTTGCCGTTTTCGTCCCGGACGATGGTGCCGCCTGGCGGGTCCTCGGTCAGGTCGCCGATGCCGGCCGCCGCCAGGGCGGCGTCATTGGCGATAGCGGCATGACCACTGGCGTGACCAAGAAGTACGGGGTTGTTCGGGGCAACTTCGTTAAGCCGGTCATTGCGCGGCACCCCTTCCACCGCGGTTTCAGGCAGCCGCAGCCACTTGTCCTGGTGCCAGCCGCGTCCGGAAATCCAGTCGCCTTCACTCGTCGATTCCGCCGCGCCGGCAACCGCGTTGACGATATCTTCCCAGGTTTGCGCGGTGGTGAGGTCGAGGTTCTGCCTGGCCCAGCCGAGACCGAGAAAGTGACCGTGGCCCTCGATGAAGCCCGGAATCACGGTGCGCCCGTTGAGCTCTATGACCCGCGTGTCGGGGCCGATCGACTTCGAAATTTCTTCGTCACTCCCCACCGCCATGATCCGGTAACCGTCGACCGCGACCGCCTCGGCTTCGCCTGTTGAGTCATCGACCGTGATCACTTTCCCGTCGCGCAACACCAGCGTTGCGGCCGGATCAGGGTCGCCAGGCTGAGCCCGGGCCTGAACCGGCTCGGGGGCGGATTGTGGCGGAGCGGAGCGCTCGCAGGCTGCGGCGACTAAAACGGCGATCAACAACGCGGTCAGCCGAACAGCAGATACAAGGAGAGTTCGATAAACCATGACTTTGCGCCCTTAGCGTTGGTCGGTGGCAGAAGATAGTATGCTCAGCCACATCAGGGCCACAACCATTGACATGCAATGAATGCCGAATCGACGACACACCGTTCTGAAAGTCCGCGCTTCCGCCTGGTTCGCAAAGCGACGGTTTTGCAGCTCAAGCTGATCGCCGACGGTCTGCGCGACGCCGCGCTGATTCCCATTTCGCTAATCGCATCGGTCATCGGTCTGATTCGCGGCGGCGACGACGCCGATCGGGAGTACCAGGCGGTGATTGAGCTCGGCCGGCGTAGCGAGCGCTGGATCAATCTTTTTGGCAACCACGCGCCGCTGGGCCGCTCCCACCCCGCCAGGTCGCTGGACACCCTCATTGACAGGGCGGAAGACGTGGTTCGCGAGCAATATCAGAAAGGGCTGACCACCAGGGAAGCCAGGGCCGCCATCGAGGCAGCCCTGGAAAAGGTCCAGCAAGCTACCGGCCAAGTTTCGGCTGCACCGACCGAATCAAAAAAAGCCGACCGCGACGCCCCGGAGAGCTAGCTCCTTTCGTCCCGCCAGTTCGGGCGAAAATCGCAAAGCGATCCATGCTTCGCGGGCGTTCCTGCACAATGGCCGCGGGGATCCACAAAGGAGAATGGACCATGAAACGAGCAGCGAGCATCCTGGTGTTGACGGCCATGCTCATGACTACGGCCATCCAGGCACAGCAAGAGAGCGACGGTAGCGAGGCCGCGCCTGCACAGCCGCCGCCGGTGCGCTACCCCTGCCAGGACAGCGACAACCACCGGGCGTTTGACTTCTGGATCGGAACCTGGGACGTGAAATTCCAGGGCAACCACGCCGGCGTCAATGAGATCAGGCCCATCCTCGGCGACTGCGTGCTGTTCGAGAACTGGGACAGCGCCGGAGGCAATTACACCGGCAAGAGCTTCAACTACTACGACGCCGCAGAGGGCCACTGGCGCCAGATCTGGATCGACGACCGGGGCGGGGTGATTGAGTTCACCGGCGAGGTCAGGGACGGTGCGATGTACTACACGGCAAACACGAAGAATCCTGCAGACGGCAGCGAAATCAGGCACAAGCTGACTTTTACGCAGAACCCCGACGGATCGGTGCGCCAGCTGTGGGAGCAGTCGAACGATGGCGGGGACGGCTGGAACACGGTCTGGGACGGCCACTACGTCAGGCAGGATTAGGCGCTATACTCAGTCGGGCTGTTCCGGCAGGTGATCCCATGGTCAAGTCCGACCACCTGAAAACCGTTGTCGTGATGTTGATGTTGCTGTTCGCGACTTCTGCGCAGGCGCAATTCGCCAGCGTCGATGTCTCGCCGGACATCACCCTGGAACTGGGCGCACTGACAGTCGCCGATGAGGATGTCGGCGAAGATAACCTGGTCGGAACGGTCACGCAGATTGCGCTCGGGTCGATCCCCGCCAACGCCGATGTGACGCTGTTTCACCGCCTTGATAATGGTGACCGCCTGTTCGGACTGGACATCACGGTCGAATTGCCCGGATCCGTGATCGCCACACCCACCGATGTGATCCGTTACAACGGCGCCAGTTATAGCCTGGAGTTCGACGGCTCGGCCGAGGGTGTCCCCGCGGGCGCCCGCCTCGACGCCTTGAGCGCGGACGGGTCCGGCAACCTGTTGCTGTCGTTCGACACCAGCGTCATCCTGTCCGGTTTTACCGCGTCCGATGAAGACATCGTCAGCTTCGACGGGGCAACTTTCAGCCTGTTGTTCGACGGCTCCAGTTCCGGCGTACCTGCGGGCGCCGACGTGGATGCCCTGCATTTTGCTGCAGACAGCGGCCACCTGTTCCTGTCCTTCGATATCTCCGGCACGGTCGACAGCACCAACTTCGCCGATGAGGATTTGCTGGAATTCGACCCCGTGGGTGGCAACTGGTCAATCATCTACAACGGTTCCGCTGAGCACGCCGACTGGATCGCCGGCGACCTCGACGCCGCGTTCGTCACATTCCTCGTAGGGTTCATCTTCAGGGACGGGTTCGAAAACTCGTAATCAGAGGCCTGATTCTCCCTTTTGGCCTGAATACCAGGCAGCCAGCAGTCGTGTAAATTCCGTCGTCGCCGGCCCGGACCGGGTGGCGAAGGTTCACGGCGATTGCGAACGATACGCATTTGTAGTTGAATGCCTCGACGCGTTCCGCGCGCCCGTCACTCACAAGAACAATCCAAAGTCGATGATTTCCATCCTCAAGAAGGAAGACCTCAAGCGCCGCGTTCTGGAGCGCCTGGTGTACTCCGTTGGCAAGGACGTCCAGCGCGCCGTGCCGCGTGACTGGTGCGTGGCGCTGACGCTGGCGATCCGCGACCGCCTGGTCGACAATTGGATGGACACCACGCGACGCATCTACAAAGACCAGCGCAAGCGGGTGTACTACCTGTCCATGGAGTTTCTCATCGGGCGACTTCTGGGCGACACCATCTCGAATCTGGGCCTGACCGGGATGTGCCGCGAATTGATGGCGGATCTCGATGTTGATTTTGACCGTGTGCTCACTGAGGAGCCCGATGCCGCGCTGGGCAACGGGGGCCTGGGTCGGCTGGCCGCCTGCTTCATGGATTCCATGGCATCTCTGGGGGTTGCCGGATTCGGCTACGGTCTTCGCTACGAGCACGGGCTGTTTCGGCAGCGTCTCGGCGACGGGTGGCAGATCGAAGAAGCCGAGGACTGGCTGACCCAGGGTGGCAACCCGTGGGGCTTCGACCGCCCTGAGGCTCAGTACCTCGTTGCTTTCGGCGGCGAGGTCGAGGAAAAGAATGGCGTCTGGCTGCCAGCCGAGCGCGTGGCCGCCTGCGCCCAGGACATGCCCATCGCGGGCTGGCAGGGCGAGCACATCAACACCCTCCGGCTGTGGGCCGCTAACCCGGCCAAGACCTTCGACCTGTCACGCTTCAATCGCGGTGAGTATCTGCAGGCCGCCGAGCACGAGGTCCTGGCCGAGACTTTGACCCGGGTGCTTTATCCCGATGACTCCACCGACACCGGCCGCGAGTTGCGACTCAAGCAGGAGTACTTCTTCACCTCGGCCTCGGCCCAGGACCTGCTGCGCCGCTTTCAGACCGACTTCGATGACTTCGATGAGCTCCCCGGCCGGCTGGCCATCCAACTCAATGACACGCATCCGGCCATCATGGTGCCGGAGCTGATGCGGCTGCTGATAGACAATCACGGCGTCGGCTCCGACAAGGCTTTCGAACTGACCCGGGCCTGTGTGTCCTACACCAACCACACGCTGCTGCCAGAGGCCCTGGAGTCCTGGTCGCTGGAAATGTTCCGGCGTGTATTGCCGCGCCACTTCGAGCTTATCCGGCAGATCGACAGCCTGGTGGCCACGGAAATCAACGGCGGGGACGGGGATGACGGCCCGGAAGCCCAGTCGCCCCCGGTTTCGGTGATCGAGGACAACGGCGAAAACGGTGGGGTGGTCCGCATGGGTAACCTTGCGTTTGTCGGCAGCCATCGCGTCAATGGAGTCTCCGCCTTGCATACGCGGCTAATGACCGAGAGCGTATTCGCAGACTTGCACCGCCACTACCCCGACCGCATCGTCAACGTCACCAACGGTGTTACACCGCGGCGTTGGTTGTTCCACTGCAATCCGGCCTTGTCAGGATTGATCACGGAGGTCATCGGCGAAGACTGGATCGGCGACCTCGAGCAGATCGAATCGCTGCGACCGAGCGCCGACGATGCCGGATTTCGTGAGCAGTTCGCTGCGGCAAAACACCACAACAAGGTCGCCCTGGCGGAGCGAATGCTCGACCGCACCGGTGTGCAGGTCGACCCCGCAGCCATGTTCGACGTGCAGATCAAGCGGATCCACGAATACAAGCGCCAGTTGATGAATGCCTTGCAGATCGTTGCTCGTTACCACGCCATTCTCGATGATCCCGACGGCGACTGGCTGCCGGTGGTCAAGATTTTCGCGGGGAAGGCCGCACCCGCCTACACCATGGCAAAGCTGATCATCAAGCTGATCAACGACATTGCAGAAACGGTCAATACCGACCCGGCGGTCGGCGAGCGTCTCAGGGTGGTGTACATGCCCAATTACAATGTCTCGCAGGCCGAAATCATTATCCCTGCCGCTGATCTTTCTGAGCAGATTTCGACCGCCAGCATGGAGGCCTCCGGTACCGGGAACATGAAGCTTGCCCTCAATGGCGCGCTGACCATCGGCACCCTCGACGGGGCGAATGTCGAGATCCGCGAGCGCGTTGGCGAAGAGCACATGTTCATCTTTGGCCACACGGCGGCGGAAGTTGCCGCGTTGCGAAATGACTATAAGCCAGCCGAAGTCATCGAGGCTTCACCCAGGCTCTCGCGGGCGATCAACGCCATCCGCGAAGGGGAGTTTTCGGGTGGCGACACGGAGCGCTACAAACCCATTGTCGAAGGCCTGGAGCGCAGTGACTACTTCCTGGTGGCGGCAGATTTCGAAGCCTATTGCGATGCGCAGGCAGCGGTCGAGCAGGCCTACCGCGATCGCGAGAACTGGCTGCGTTCGGCTGTGTTCAACACGGCAGGAGTGGGCTGGTTCTCGTCGGACCGCGCCATCCGGGACTACGATCGTAAAATCTGGCGTTCACTGCCGAATCAATGAGGCTCAGGATCAGTCGCGGCGTTGCAGCACCACGGCGGACAACGGCGGCAGGTCGAGCGTCAGGCTCTGATCCCGGCCCTTGTAGCCGCCGGCCTCGCTCTCGAAATCGGTTCGGGCTTTGTAACCCGATCCTCCAAACGCTTCGGCGTCCGAGTTGAAAATCTGGCGGTAGCGACCTGCGTGGTCGATCGGGATCCTATAGTCCGGCCGGGGCACGGGCGTGAAGTTAAGCACCACGGCCAATGACTGCTTTTCAGCACGCCGCAGGAATGCGAGTACCGACCGCTCGGCATCCTCGCCGTCCAGCCATTCGAAGCCGCGTGAATCGCAGTCCCACTGACTGAGGGCCGGGTGGATGGCCTGCAGCCCGTTCAGTGCCCCGATCAAGCGCTGGACACCCTTCGACAACGGCTGTCGCGCCCTTGGCCACGGCAGCGCTTCGTTGGAGTTCCACTCGCCCTCCTGGGCAAATTCTCCACCCATGAACAGGAGTTGTTTGCCGGGGTAGAACCACTGGAAGCAGTAGAGCAGCCGAAGATTGGCGAAGCGCTGCCACTCGTCACCCGGCATGCGGCCATAGAGCGAATGCTTGAGGTGAACGACCTCGTCGTGCGACAGGGGCAGCAGATAGTGCTCGTTGAAGGCATAAACCGGCCCGAATGTCAGCCAGTCGTGGTGATGCTTGCGGTACAGCGGGTCGGTTTTCATGTAATTGAGCGTGTCGTGCATCCAGCCCATGTTCCACTTGAGCGTAAACCCGAGCCCGCCGGCTTCGACGGCGGCGGTCACGCCGTGCCAGTCACTGGATTCCTCGGCGATCATCAGGCAGTCAGGGTGTTCGGCTTTGACCGCCGTATTGAGTTCGCGGATGAATTCAACCGCCTCCAGGTTGTGATGACCGCCGTACATGTTGGGCGCCCATTGCTCGGCCTGGCGTGAGAAATTCAGGTACAGCATCGATGCCACGGCATCGACCCGCAAGCCGTCGAGGTGAAACTCGCGCAGCCAGTAAAGCGCACTGGAAATGAGGAAGCTGCGCACTTCGTTGCGGTCGTAGTTGAATATCAGCGTGCCCCAGTCACGGTGCTCGGCCTTCCACGGGTCCGGGTATTCGAACAGCTTGCCGCCGTCAAAGCGCGCCAGGGCGTGCTCGTCGCGTGGAAAATGCGCCGGCACCCAGTCGAGAATCACGCCGATGTCGTTCTGGTGGCAAATGTCGACGAAGGCCCGAAAATCGTCAGGTCTGCCGTGGCGGCTGGTCGGGGCGAAGAAACCTGTCGACTGGTAGCCCCAGGACTCGTCCAGGGGATGCTCCTTCATCGGCAGTAGCTCAATGTGCGTGAACGCCAGCGGTTTGAGATAGGCACACAACTGGTGCGCCAGGGAGCGGTAGTCTAGGAATTCACCCTCGGGCCCCCGTTTCCAGGACCCCAGGTGGACCTCGTAGACGGCGATGCGGCTCTGCAGCCCGTTGGCCCGGGGGCGAAGGCGATTCCAGGGCTCGTCCTTCCAGCCGTGCGAGCCTGGCCCGCAGATCAGGCTGGCCGTCGCCGGGCGTTTTTCGCTCCAGCGGGCGAAAGGATCGGCCTTGAGCAACACTTCTCCCGAGTGTCTGTTACGCAGTTCGTACTT
>JBFHEJ010000033.1:0-12642 GCA_041584255.1 Lysobacterales bacterium | reverse complement strand
GAACGCAGTTGAAGGGTGATCCTCGTTTCGATTCGTTGCTGGTCAGCAAATTCATCAACTGCTTGATGTGTGATGGCAAGAAGACGGTCGCGCAGTCCGTGTTTTATGACGCACTGGACTTGATCCAGAAAAAGGTCGAGGCGGGCGAGGCCGGACCGACTGTCGTGCGCTTGCTGCCCGACATCGCCTCGCCACGCGCCCGTGATCTGTTGAGTCAGCTGGCCGGCTCGGAATCTGCTGCACTCGCAGAAACCGCCAGGCAGTGCCTCGAGCAGGTCAGGCGCATCGACGACATCGCCGCCGGTTAGCGGCGCTCGGCAACCGACGCCCTCAGCCTAGGCGCTGTGATCGTGGCGTGCGCGTAACTCGGCGCAGAGCCGGCCGACGGAAATCTGGCGGGTCCGCAGCAGCACGAGAAGATGATAAACCAGGTCAGCAGCTTCACCGAGCAGCTCCTCGTCATCGCCGGCAACACCGGCCAGTGCGGTTTCCACACCTTCTTCGCCCACTTTCTGGGCAATCCCCTTGCTGCCCGATTCCAGTAGCTTGGTGGTATAGCTTTCTTTCGGTCTTTGCGCGTCGCGTTGCGCAATGATCCCCTCCAGGGTGGCGAGAAAAGCCAGCTCGGGTGAGACGGGCTTCGCCCCGTCGAAACAGGTGTCGGTCCCCCGGTGACAAGCCGGGCCGATGGCTCTCGCCTGCACCAGAAGGCAGTCGTTGTCGCAGTCGGGATGAACAGCGACCAGCTCCAGGTAGTTGCCCGATGTTTCGCCCTTGGTCCAGAGCGCCCCGCGGCTGCGTGACCAGAATGTCACGCGTCCACTCTTCATAGTGGCCTCCAGTGCATCGCGATTCATGTAGGCTTGCATTAGAACCCGGCCATCGAGGACATCCTGGACCACGGCCGGAATGAGCCCGTCCATCTTGTCCCAGTCGATTCGTTGAGTATTCAGCAAGGCCGCACTCCTATATTTTGTTCTATTAAGTACTGTTTCAGGTTTGGAATGGCAATTTGACCGGAATGGAACACAGTGGCTGCGAGTGCGGCGTCGACATCTGCCTGGGTGAAGACCTCGGCAAAATGGCTCATGGCTCCGGCGCCGCCCGAGGCGACCAGCGGTATCGGCAGGACTTTGCGGGCCGCACGAAGCTGGTCAATATCGTAGCCCGCCCGCGTGCCGTCGCTTGACATACAGTTGAGAACCACTTCGCCAGCGCCGCGCAGCGTGATCTCATTCAGCCAGTCGAGCGTTTTTCTTCCCGGCGCTCTCATGTTGTTTGGGGTCCCCGTGTGCGAGCGCACGGTGTAATCACTTCCTTCGGCAATCGAGTCCACGCCGACCACCACGCATTGACTGCCAAAGGCCCTTACGAGCTGATCGATGAGCGAGGGGTTTTCAATGGCCGGCGTGTTGATGGACACCTTGTCGGCGCCTTCGCTCAATACGTGGTCGGCGTCCGCGACACTGCGAATGCCACCCGCAACACAGAATGGAATGTCGATGGCCTGCGATACAGAACGCACCCACGCCGTGTCCACCCTGCGGCCTTCAGGACTGGCGGTGATGTCGTAGAAGACCAGTTCGTCGGCGCCCCACTCCCGGTAGCGTTCGGACAGATCGATGATGTCGCCCATCACGCGATGATCCCGAAACTGCACACCCTTGACCACTTTGCCGCCGCGTACATCGAGACAGGGAATGATGCGCCGTGCCAGTCCGCTCATGGGCCGCTCATCCCGGGCGCAGCGCTTTAAGCGCTGCTTCGATGGTGAATCGGCCCTCCAGCAGCGCCTTGCCTGTGATGGCCGCAGACGCCCCGCTGGCAACCAGAACACGGAGGTCGTCAATACTACGTATGCCGCCGGAAGCCTGGACTCTCAGCCCGGGGTAGGCATGGGCAAGCGACTGATAGAGTTCGAGATTCGGCCCCGACAGCGCACCGTCACGACCGATGTCGGTAACGAGGACATGGATCAACCCGCATTCGAAATAATAATCGAGCAGTTGCCACAGGCTGTGGCCTGAATCGCGGGTCCAGCCGTGGCTTCGGACCCTGGGCGTGCCGTCCTGGTCGAAACGCACATCGAGTGCCGCGACGATCGATTCTGTGCCAAAGCGCTCCAGCCATCGAAAAAAGCGGTCTGGCTCGTTGCCCGCGACGCTGCCAACCACGACCCTTCTCGCGCCGGCATCGAGCCGGGCCTGAACGTCACCGGCGCTGCGAACACCGCCACCGGTCTGAACGCATTGCGGTGCCCTGGCAAGCAGCTCGAACAGCGCCCGGGTATCGGCCGCTTCGCCATCGCGTGAAGCCAGGAGGTCGACAACGTGAAGCCATTCCGCGCCGGCCTGCGCGTAGGTATCGGCCAGCGCAAGGGGCTCCGGGTCGTAAACCTTGCATTGCGCATATTCGCCGTGGAGCAACCGCACGCAGCGCCCATTGAGAATATCGATGGCGGGCACCAATTCCATCACGGATCCAGATCCAGAAAGCGCTTCAATAATGCAGCGCCGGGGGCTGCGGAACGCTCTGGGTGAAACTGGGCGCCGAAGTAATTGCCGCTGCGCACGATGGCGCTAAAGGACCGGCCATGCTCTGTGGTGGCAAGGGTCCAATCGCCCGTTGGTGCCGCATAAGAATGTACGAAATAGAACCACATTCCTGACATACCGTCGCACAGTTTATAGTTCGAAACAGTACGAATTGAGTTCCAGCCCATATGGGGCACGCGGAGGCCGTCCTTGTGATCCAGCCGTTCAACGTGTGCCGGAATCATGCCCAGAAGTTCGCTTTCGCCTTCGTCTGTGGACTGGAAAAGCAGTTGCATGCCCAGGCATATTCCGAACACCGGTTGCTGCAGGGCCCGCAGCGTGCTCACCAGGTCGTGTTGGCGCAATTTGGCCATGGCCCGTGCTGCTGCCCCCACGCCGGGCAGAAGCACGCGATCGGCGGATTGTATGGCCCTGGCATCAGACGTAAAGACAGGCTCCGCGCCCAGGCGGCGCAGGGCGTGCAGCACCGAGGCGATATTGGCGCCGCCGCTGTCCACGACCGCGATGGTCATGCTTCCAGGGTCCCTTTTGTGCTGGGCACGGCTGTACCCCGGCGTGCGATCGCTGGCCGCAAGGCTCGTCCGGCGCCCTTGAACAGTGCTTCGATCATGTGGTGGGTGTTCTCCCCACTGACCTGCATGTGTATCGCGGCGCCGAGGGCCTGGCCGAGCGATGCGAAAAAGTGCTTCACCATTTCGGTGGAGAGTCCGCCCACGCTGCTGCGCGGAAATTCGGCCTGGAACTGGAATGCAGGCCTGCCCGAAAGATCGAGGGCGACCTGCGCCAACGATTCGTCCATCGGCAGCACAAAGCCGTAACGGCCGATGCCCTTGCGCGCACCCAGCGCTTCCTTGAGCGCCTGGCCGAGTGCCAGGGCGCAGTCCTCAACAGTGTGATGCTCGTCTATTTCCAGATCGCCGCGGCATCTCAGTCGGAGTTCGAATCCGCCGTGGCTGGCGAGCTGATCCAGCATATGGTCGAAAAAGCCGATACCGCTGTCGATGGCGTTGTCAGCGAGGTCCTTATCCAGGTCGACTTCGATACGTATGTTCGTTTCGCTGGTCTCGCGCGAAACCACCGCCCGGCGAGGCCGGCCGACCAGGCGGTGGGCAATTTCTTGCCAGTTGTCGTGTTTCGCGCCGATGAGTATGCCGCCGATTCCCATGTTTCTTGCCATCTCAAGATCGGTATCTCGGTCGCCGATTACCCACGAGTCCTCGGTATCCAGTTCCCCGGACTTGAGGTAGTCGAGGACCATGCCGATGCCGGGTTTGCGGGTAGGCGCCTTGTCTTCTTCGAAATGAGGATCGATGTGGATGCCGCTGAAAACGATGCCCTGGCTTTCCAGCAGGCTGAGAAGCTTTCGCTGGGGCCTGTCGAAATCTTCGGCAGGAAAGGATTCCGTGCCCAGCCCATCCTGGTTGCTGACCATCACAAATTCGTAGCCGGCATCACGGAGCGCCAACAAGGCGGGGATCATGCCCGGCACGAACTCCAGCTTTTCTAGCGAATCGATCTGCTGGTCCTCGGGCTCGACGATGAGTGTGCCGTCGCGGTCGACGAAAAGGATTCTGCGTTTAGCCATTGCGGTTTCCGGCAGTTGCTGTCGAATTACCCGGCTGGAACGCCTCCAGCGCGGCGTCAAGTCGGGCCATTTCCTCGCTGCTGCCCACGGAGATACGCACGCAGTTGTCCAGCATGACGGCCGAAGGAAAACCCCGGATGGTTATTCCCAAACCGGCGCAGTGCTGCACCAGTGCGCCGGCGTCATCGACGCGCAGCAAAATGAAATTGGCCTCTCCGGCCCAGACTCGACGCACGAAAGGGCGGCCGTTCAAGCGCTTGGTGAGCGCGGACTTGTTGCGCATGATCCTGCGCACAAGAAGCCGCTGGCGTTTACGGACATCGCTGTCAAACAACCTCAGTGCGAGGCTGAGAACCGGCGTGGCCAGCGGATAAGGCGGAATGGCTCGCATCAACAAACCGATAACATCCGGCTGTGCCAGAACGGCGCCGCAGCGCAGGCCGGCGGAGGCAAAGGCCTTCGATAAAGTGCGCAGCACCACCAGGTGGCTGTAATCCGGGACCATGGCGGCAAAGCTTCGTGCCGCGGTGAATTCTGCATAGGCCTCGTCGACAACAACCAGTGCCCGGCCGCTCGCGGTCTTGAGCAATTCTGTCAGGAAGTCCGGGTCGACCAGGTCACCGGTTGGATTTGCCGGGGAGGTCAGAAAGACGATACGGGGCGGCGTTTGGCCCTGCAGGGCCTGGAGGATGCCGTTGCGGTCGAGGTCGAGGGTTTCCGCATTGCGCGGGACATCGGTGATTCCGGCGCCCTGCAGTTGCGCGGCGACGCGGTACATCCCAAAACCTGGCGGTGTGTCCAGGACGGTGTCAACTCCGGCACGGCAGAACACGCGAACGAGCAGATCAATTCCGTCGTCGCTGCCGCGGCTCAATAGCACGTGATTAATCGGCAGGCCGTAGAGATCGGCAAGACGACGGCGCAGTTCGGCGTGCTGGGGCTCGGGGTAGCGATTGAGGCTGTCCACTTCGTCACTTCGGGCCTGTGGGTCTTCGATCAGCGGCCAGGGCGACTCGTTGGCGTTAAGCAGGATGCCGTCGGCGGAGGCTTCGCTGCGGGCCGAGGAATACGGCGTCATGGCGACGATGTCGGGTCTTGCCAGGCCGGCAACGTTCATCCGCCCGCCACCTCCAGGCGGTACCGCACCGCCATGCGGTGTGCCTCCAGGCCCTCGAATTCGGCCAGTGCTTCAGCAGTGGGCGCAAGAGACTTCAGCGCTTCGAAGCTGGCTTCCTGCACCGTGTAACGGCGCATGAAGTCTGCCACCGAGAGCGCGGAGTGCGACCGCGCCCAGCCGTAGGTCGGGAGCACGTGGTTGGTGCCCGAGCAGTAATCGCCCAGTGACTCCGGCGTCCAGGGACCGATGAATATTGAGCCGGCGTTGCGGGCCCTGTCGACCAGATCACGGGCGCCCGAGCAATTGATGATCAGGTGTTCGGGGGCGTAGCGGTTGGAAATCTCGAAAGCGGTATCCAGGTCGGCCGTGACAACAATCCTGGCTGCAGACAAGGACGATTCCAGGACCGACGCCCGCGGGAGCGCAGCCGAGCCCTGCTCCAGGCTGATGGCGACTGATTTGGCCAAGACGAGATCGTCTGTCAGCAGGATCGCCTGTGAGTCGGGCCCATGCTCAGCCTGGGAGAGCAGGTCCCAGGCGACAGCGACCGGGTCAGCACTGCTGTCGGCGATGACCAGCACCTCCGAAGGGCCGGCCGGAAGGTCTATGGCCGCGCCATGCGGATCCAGCGAAACCTGCTGCTTGGCCTCGGTAACCCAGGCATTGCCCGGGCCAAACAGCTTGGCGCAGCCCGGAATCGACTCCGTGCCATAGGCCATGGCGGCGATCGCCTGAGCGCCGCCGACGGCGTATACTTGGTCGATGCCACAAAGGTTGGCAGCGGCGAGTAGCTCTGGAGCGATGGTTCCGTCGCGCCGTGGCGGTGTGCACAGGACAGTGCGGCCACATCCGGCGAGATTCGCCGGCACGCCGAGCATCAGAACGGTCGACACCAGTGCGGCGCTGCCTCCGGGTATGTACAGGCCGACCGGCTGGATGGGCTGGTAGCGAACTTCGCACCGCATACCGGGCGCGGTTTCCAGACTGACAGCTTTGGGCATATCGGCGGCGTGAAAAGCGCGGATACCCTGCTCCGCGTTTCTCATGGCGCGCGTCAGCGGCTCCGGGCACCGTATGGCGGCTTCGGCAAGCTTGGGGAGGTCGACGGCGATCGGCCTGGGGCGCGCGCCGTCAAATCTCTCGGTCAGTGCCATGACAGCCTCATCACCGCCACGGCGAACCTGGTCGATGATTGCGGCAACTGCGGCGGGTAAATCACTGCGGTCAGGCCGCGGGCGTTGCAACACGCGGTGCTGTTCGGAGGGGCCGAGTGACTCCCACGTGATGACCGGGCCGATCATGACAGCATCTTTTCCACCGGGACAACCAGAATGGCGGACGCGCCAGCAGCCTTGAGGGCTTCGAGGTGTTCCCAAAAAATGCCTTCCCGGCAAACTGCGTGCATCGCCACACGGTCGCTGCCCTCAAGCGGCAGCAGGGTCGGATGTTCCACGCCGGGCAGGAGGTCTGTGATGGTGTTGACGGCCTCGCGCGGAGCATGGAGCATTACGTATTTGCTTTCAGCCGCGCTAATAACGCCCTCGAGGCGCGCCAGCAACCGTTTTTGCAAGGGCTGCTTGTCGGCTGCCAGCGCCTCCGGTGCATACAGTGCCGCCTGGCTCTCAAACAGCACTTCCAGTTCACGCAGGTGGTTGGCTCTCAGGGTCGTTCCGGTGGAGACGAGGTCTGCGATTGCGTCCGCGGTACCAAGCCTGGGGGCGATCTCAACTGAACCGGACAGCTCCACGATGTGGGCATCAACGCCTTTTTCAGTCAGCAATGCGCGGGTGAGCGCGGGATAACTGGTTGCAATGCGTTTTCCCGACAGTGCAGAACTGTCGGTGATTTCGAGATCTTCGGGCACGGCCAGCGCCAGCCGGCAGGCGCCGAACCCAAGTTGACGAACACGGGCGAGGCCGGAGCCACCGTTGCGCTCCAGCATGACCTCGCGCGCGATATTCTCGCCGACAATGCCCAGTTCGCACACGCCGTCGAGCAACATGCGCGGGATATCATCGTCGCGCACGAGCAACAGATCGACCGGGAAGTCGATGCCATACCAGAACAGCTTGTCCTTGCTGCGCGCAAAGTGCAGGCCGCAGTTGCGCAGCAGTGATTGGGACTGCTCGGCGAGCCGCCCGGATTTCTGAATGGCGACACGCAGACGTGGTTGCGTTTCAGCGCTCATCTAGACGTCCCTGTTCCCTGCAGTCGATTCAGGGCGAGCCGGTACCCGCCTGTGCCCATTTCCATGAAACGGGCCACCCGACCGATGGTGGTGACGCTGACCTCGGTCAAGTCGCGGATTTCGCGATAGGATTTGCCTTGCTCCAGCAACAGCACGACCCGCCAGCGATCGACCATGGCCTCGATCTCCGCGGGGGTGCACAGATCCTCCAGAAAAGAGCGAATCTCCCCGGGTGTTTTCAAACAAAGCAAGGCTTCCGAGAGTGAGTGCGCAGCCGTCGCCAGATCGTAAGCCTGTTTATCGTCGTGATGTTTCATCAGTATATTAATGTATTAACACGTTAATACATTAATACTACGACAGACCACGGATCGATACAAGTGCGGCCTCTAAGAGCTCAAAATTGAAGTCTGGGTGCCGTGGTCGCAACAGTAAGCAATGCTTCAGGCTGACTTATTACCTATAGACGCACTTAAACCCTGCGCTTTACAGTTGCGTCAAAGCATTATCAGAACCGAGTGGATCGGCCTGAGTGAATGTCAGAGGAATTCAGAATGAAAACGAAGCTGGAAAGCATCAGCCTTATGCGTTTTTTCCTTTTGCTCGGCGCGGCAGCGATGCTGTTTGCATCGCCGCTGGCCGCGGACGTGACCGAAGTCGAAGATTTCGAATTCGATATCGAGGAAGGTGGCAGGCTTAGCGTCGAGAATATCAACGGCGACATCACCATCACTGGTGGTCCGGGCAACAAGATCCAGGTAATCGCGACCAAGAAGGCCGGCAGCCAGGATTACCTCGACGGCATGGAAATTCATGCCAATGCCGACTCCAGGCGGGTCAGTATTCGCACCGAGCATCCCAAGTCCAGCAGCCGGTGGTTTGGCATGGGCGAGAGCAGCGGCAGTGTCCACTACGAAATCATCGCGCCAGCCAACCTTACGCTGGACGGCATCGAGACAGTCAATGGGGAAATCGAAATTGCCGGCATCAGCGGTGACGTCAGCGCCGACACCACCAACGGCGACATCAACGCCAGCGGCCTGGCCGGCAGTTTCGAGGCAGATACCGTGAACGGAACGATTGACGCCAGTTTCGACACGCTTGGCGGGAATCAGCGTGTCAGTGCAGAGACGGTCAACGGCCGGGTATCTTTACGCCTGCCTACGGACGCCAGCGCCCGGATCGACGCGGGCACGGTAAACGGCGGAATCGACGCCGACGATTTTGGGCTGAATGTCGACAAGGGTTTCCTGGGACGGGACTGCGAAGGCGAGATCGGGGCAGGTGACGCGCGGGTCAATGTCAGCACGGTCAACGGCAGCATTCGGATACGCAAGGCCTAAAGTCAGCAACAACCACCGGCCGGGCTCACCCGCGCGGGCCGCTTGAAAATGGTGGCTACTGATATATCATGAGGATATCAATTCCTCTGCAGTAGTCCTCAATCATGAGTCACGTTGAATGGCGTGGGGTATATCCGGCGCTGACCACCAAGTTTACCCCTGACGGCGGGCTTGACTGGCCGGCCATGGAGGCACACCTTAATTTCCAACTCGATGCCGGCGTGCACGGCATCGTAATCCTCGGTTCACTGGGCGAAAACAGCACGCTCTTTGAGACTGAAAAAACTGAGATGGTCCGCTTTTTCGCCGCAGCGGATCGTCGCGGCCGCCCACTGATCGCCACCATTGCCGAGTGTTCAACACGCCGTGCCTGTGCTTTTGCGGCCGAATGCGAGGAAGCCGGCGTCGACGGATTCATGCTGCTGCCGCCCATGCGTTACCAGGGCAGCCGGCGCGAGACCTTGGCCTTCCTCAAGGGTGTCGCGGGCGCTACGTCGCTTCCGATCATGCTCTACAACAACCCGATCGCCTATGGCACGGATCTGCTGCCAGAAGACTTTGCCGCACTTGACGACCATCCCGCTTTCCAGGCCATCAAGGAGTCCTCTGGCGATACCCGGCGTATTTCCGCGCTTCGCCGGCTGACCGGCGACCGTTACGCCATATTTTGCGGCATCGACGATTTGGCCTTCGAATGTTTCGCACTGGGCGCGGTAGGCTGGGTTGCGGGTCTGGTGTGCGCTTTTCCCCGGGAAACCGTCCGCCTCTACGAATTGATGACGGCGGAGAAGTGGGACGAAGCGCGGTCGCTTTATCAGTGGTTTTTGCCATTGCTCGAGCTCGATACCGGGCCGTATTTCGTGCACCAGATCAAACTGGTCGAAGCAATGATGGGTGTCGGATCGGCTCGTATCCGGGCCCCGCGATTGCAGCTTCCGGATGCCCGTGCCGCCGAAATCGAAGCGATACTCGCCGCGGCACTGGAGTCCCGGCCTGGCCTTTGAGGGCCCAACCATGAACCACACGGTTGAAAAATCCAGCCTGGCGGAGAAGTCCTACCAGGCCCTCCAAGAGCGGCTGGTCAGCCTCGCTCTTCCTCCCGGCAGTCTCGTCTCGGAGGGTGAATTGATCCAACTGACTGGCTATGGACGCACGCCGGTGCGTGAAGCCATTCAACGCCTGGCGCAGCATGATCTGTTCCAGGTGATTCCCCGGAAGGGCCTGCTGGTGAGCCCGGTCAGCCGCCAAAACCTGATGCAGGTATTGGAGGCACGGCGGCCGTTGGAGCGGCTCATCGCGCAGCGAGCAGCGATCCAGGCCAGTGACGAGCAGCGCAGCGGCCTGGCCCGGCTGGGCCGCGAGCTGGCGGACTGCCATGACAACCTGGATCGCTTCCTTGCCAAGATCAATGCGATCGAAAACCTGCTCGATCGGTGCTGCGGCAATCCTTACGTGAGCCAGGCGGTCACACCCTTGCGAATTCACTGTCGACGATTCTGGAATTTCTACCGCGACCACATCAAACTTCCCGACTTGATCGCCGCGCACAGCAATCTGGTTAGGCTGGCGGCGCGGCGCGATCTGAAGGGCGCCCAGAAAGCCGCCGACAGTATCGTTCAGTTGATGGAGCGCCTCGTCGCCGGCCTGGACCAGTTAAGTTGAGCCAAGCAAAACGTCATTACCTCGTAATCGGCGCGGGCATCGTGGGGAGTTCCTGTGCCTGGCATCTGCTTCGTGAGGGCCACGAAGTCACGCTGGTCGATTCCCGTCTGCCCGGCCAGGCCACCAGCTTCGGAAACGCCGGATGCATCTCGGCCAACGCGGTGATCCCTTTTTCCTATCCCGGGGTAATCCGGCAGATACCCAATTGGCTGCTGGACCCCAAGGGCCCTCTGTACATTCGCTGGCGCGATCTTTCCCAGGTGATTCCCTGGTTGTGGCGGTTCTGGCGATCTGGCTCGATGGAGCAGGTCGAGGCAATCGCAAGGGCCCAGACTGCCTTGATGGACACTGTGCGTGCCGATTTCGACTTCATCCTCAGGGAGACAGGCGCCGAATGGTTGCGCCGCAAGAACGGGTTCATCATGCTCTACGACCGTGAAGCTGATTTCCAGCGTGACGCCTGGCAGTTCGAGTTGCGCAGGAAACTCGGTCAGGAATGGAAGCGCCTCAGCCTGTCGGAACTGCGCGAACTGGAGCCCGCGCTGGCCGAGGGAGAGGCTGCTTCCGGGCGGGTCGCAATTTTTGACGGCGTGTGGGAGCACCTGCTCGATCCCGGTGAAGTCACCCGCAGCATTGCCGAGTCGTCGTTCGCGCACGGCGCAAACTGGGTGCAACAGAGCGTTACCGCGCTCGAAAGCAGCGGCGACATCGTTCGCGTTCGGCTGCAGTCGGGCGAAACCATCGAGCCGGACGGAGTGGTTATTGCAGCCGGGGTATGGTCCGGGGAATTGCTCCGCCCGCTTGGCGCGCGCGTGCCGCTGGCGGCGAAACGTGGCTACCACACCATGGTCCACAACCCCAATGTCGAGCTGGGCCGGCCGGTGATGGCGGCCTCGCGGTGGTTCATGCTTACGCCGATGCGATTGGGGCTCAGGCTGGCCGGCACGGCGGAATTCGCCGCCATCGACGCCGCGCCTGATTACCGGCGCGCCAAAATTCTGCTCGATCATGCGCGCAGCTACCTCCCCGATCTCAAAGGCGAGTCCTACTCCGAATGGCTTGGGCAGCGGCCGATGATGCCTGACAGCAAACCGGTGATCGGCGCGCTTCCGGGTCACCCCTCGGTGCTGTGCGCTTTCGGTCACGGCCACTACGGCCTGACGCAGGGCCCCACCACCGGTCGCATCATCGCGGACCTCGCCGGCGGGCGGACGCCACAGATTGACCTGCGGCCCTTTGCAGTGGACCGGTTTTGAGACCCTGTCGATGAAGCCCGATCGCGCATACCGGTTTCACTGCATTGACGCGCACACCTGCGGCAACCCGGTGCGCCTGATCTACAAGGGTTGCCCGGACCTCGAAGGCGACACCATGCTCGACCGGCGTGCGCACTTCCTGGCCGAGTTCGACTGGATTCGCACCGCGCTGATGCTGGAGCCGCGCGGCCACGCGCAAATGTCGGGCAGTATGCTGTACCCGCCGTCACGCGAAGATTGCGATGTGGCGGTGTTGTTCGTCGAAACTTCCGGCTGCCTGCCAATGTGCGGGCACGGCGCCATCGGCACGGTCACCATTGCCATCGAACACGGGATGCTCAAACCCCGCGAAGCCGGCGTAGCCCGCCTGGATACGCCGGCGGGCGTCGTCACCGCCCACTACACGGTCGATGGTGATCGGGTGCGGACGGTGCGCATTGCCAACGTACCGTCCTATCTGCACAGCCGGGGGCTCGAAGTCGACTGCCCGGAGCTGGGTGGCACCCTGCGCGTGGACGTGGCCTATGGCGGTAACTTTTATGCGATCGTGGAGCCCCAGGACCACTACCGCGACCTCGCCGACCTGACTGCCAGCGACATCGTGCGCATCAGCCCCAGGCTGCGTCAGCGCCTCAATGACCGCTACACCTTTGTTCACCCGGAACATGAACAGGTGGCGGGACTGACCCACCTGATGTGGACTGGCCAGCCCCGCGTGGGCGGGTCTCACGCACGTAATGCGGTGTTCTACGGTGAGTCGGCCATCGACCGCTCCCCTTGCGGCACCGGCACCTCGGCGCGCATGGCCCATCTGGCGGCCCGTGGTGACCTCCGGGTGGGCGATGCCTTTGTGCACGAAAGCATTATCGGCAGCCAGTTCACCGGGCGCGTGGAGGCTGCCGCCAGGGTAGGCGAGTTCGATGCCATCATCCCCAG
>JBFHEJ010000032.1:0-12913 GCA_041584255.1 Lysobacterales bacterium | reverse complement strand
TTGTCGAGGGCCGAGGTCGCTTCGTCGAGGATCAGGATGGGTGCATTCTTGAGCAGCGCACGGGCTATCGCCAGGCGCTGCCGTTGACCGCCCGACAGCAAAGTTCCATTCTCGCCCACCAGGGTGTCGATGCCGTCGGGCAGGCGCTCGATGAATTCAGTGGCATGGGCCAGTTTGGCGGCACGGGCGATGTCCTCTTCGGCCGCACCGGCGAGGGCGCCGTAAGCAATGTTGCCCCGCACGGTGTCGTTGAACAGCACCACGTCCTGGCTGACCAGCGAAATCTGGCTGCGGAGATTATCGAGGGCATAGTCAGAAAGCTCACGACCGTCGAGATAGATGTGGCCTTCGCGATAGACGTAAAAACGGGGAATCAGTCCCGCCAGGGTCGTCTTGCCGCTGCCGGAAGGTCCAACCAGCGCCGTAACACTGCCGGCCGGCACATCCAGACTGACATCATGCAGCACCGGGCTTTCGTTGCTGTCGTAGCGGAAACTGACGTTTTCAAAGCGGATGTCACCCTTGACGCGTTCTACCCGCAGTGTGCCGCTGTCTTCCTCGCGCGGCGTATCCAGGATCTGGAAAATGCTGTCTGCGGCGGCGATACCTTTCTGCAACTGGGACTGAACGGCGGTGAGGCGCTTGAGCGGTGGAATGGTGCCCACCATGGCCCAAAAAATCGACGTGAACGTGCCGGCGGAAATCTCGTTGAGAAGGCTGGGACGGGTCGCGATGTACATCAGAAGCACGATGGCCACGGCAGCGGTGAGCTGCAGCATCGAGGAACTCGCCAGGTGCGTCGCCAGCATGCGCATGTGCCAGCGGCGTGTTCTTTCATTGACATCCCGAAAGCGTTCGCGCTCGGACTGCTCACCCTGGAATACCTTGACCACCTTGTGGCCGACGACGGCTTCTTCCGTCACATGCGAAACATTGCCCATCGAGTCCTGGATGCGGTGGGCGATCTTGCGAAAGCGCCGGCTGATGGCGGTGATCAGCAACCCGATCATCGGCACCAGCAGCAGCATGACCAGCGTAAGCATGACGTTGTTGCTGAGCATGACGGCGACCAGGAGCACCACCAGCATGACGTCACGGAAGGCGGCAACGATGGCGGTTGAAGCGGCCTGCGCCACCTGCTCGGAGTTATAGGCCAGCTTGGAAATAAGCTGACCGGAGCTGAAGCGGTCGAAGAATGCAGCCGGCAGGCTGACATAGCGGTCGAACAGATCCTCGCGCATGTCGGCCACCACTTTGCGCCCGGTCCAGTCCATGCCGTAAACACCGGCGAAATTTCCGACAACCCGAATCAGTGCGATGAGGAAAATAATTCCGGCCAGGATCAACCCGAACTCGGCGTCCTTGGCGACGAAGACCCGGTCGATCAGCGGCTCCATGAACTTGACGAAAGCCGCCTGCATGCCCGCGTCAATAGTGACGCCGACTATCCCGAGCATGAACATGCCCCAGTAGCGGCGGGTATAACTCCACAGCCGCTTGTAGACGGCACGCGCCGTATGGCCCGTTTCCTGGTGGCCCGGGCGTTGAAGACTTGAGGCACCGGTCATGGCTCAGGCGCCCTTATTCGGTGGTGTCCGGACCGGCCGCTCCGTCCCGTGCCCGGTTGGCCGCGATCGAAAGATTCTTAAAACCGAGTTCGGCCGCCGTGTCCATCACGGCGACGACGAAATGGTGTGGCGTCAGCCGGTCCGCCCGCAGCACGATGGGCAGCGTGCGGTCTTCGGAGGCGACGCCAAGGAAAGCGGCGCGAATGGTGCGCTTGTCGCTGTTAACCAGGGCCTGGTCGTTAAGGTACATGCGGCCTTCGGCGTCAATGACAAATTCGATGCGTTCGGGCGTGTCGGCCGTCGACTCCACTTCGCTGGCTTCCGGCAGGTCGACCTTCAGCGCGGCCTGGTGCTCGAAGGTCGTGGTCACCATGAAAAAGATCAACAGGAGGAACACCACGTCGATCAGCGACGTGAGGTTGATTTCGGGCTCTTCCTTGATTTTTGGCTGCAGCCTCAAGCCCGGACTCCCCCGCGCGGCGCAACCCCGACCTGACCGACATTGCCGCGGTCGATGGCCTCGATGAGGTTGATGGCCTGGGCCTCCATGGAATAGACATACTCTTCCACCAGCCCTTTGAAGTAGCGATAGAAAAAGAAGCTGGGGATCGCCACCGTCAAACCGGCCGCCGTCGTGATCAAGGCCTCGGAGATACCCCCGGCGAGCTGGTTGGCGTCACCCACGCCGTAGGCGATGATGGCGGTGAACACCTTGATCATGCCGATCACGGTACCCAACAAGCCAAGCAGCGGGGATATGCCGGCAATGGTGCCGAGGGTGTTGAGAAAGCGCTCCAGCTCGTGTGCCACGTGCCTGCCGGTGTCTTCGACAGCTTCCTTGATCAGGTCGCGGGGACGGTGGCGGTTGACCAGCGCCGCGGCCAGGACACGCCCCAGGGCCGATCCCTGCCGAAGCTGATCGAGGTGGCGCCGGTCCAGCTCGTGTCGCGCAGCCCATTTCTCGACCTGCTCGCCAACCCCGACGGGCACGATCTTGTTGCGCCTCAGGGCCAAGAATCGCTCGACGATGATGGTCACGGACAGAATGGAGCACACGATGATCGGCACCATCAACCATCCGCCTGCCAAAAGGATTTCCAGCACAGGCCTCTACCTCCTTGTTCTTGGGCGGCTCAAATGATACATGCGCAGGTCGGCAGTGACCATTCGCAGTCGGAGACTGCACCCTTTGCTCAGGGTACGCATGAATCGGCGCCAGACCAGCGCCACGGTCCGCCCCGCTCTGCCCGCGCCGAGTCCATCCGCGGCGGGCCCGAACGCGGGAACACGGCGCGCAGTGCACCGCAATCGGCGCTGGTCAGCAGCCGTACGCCATGCCGTTGGTAGCGGTCCACGACTTCGGCGCGGGGAAATCCGAATCGATTGCCCCAGGCAGCCGACACGATCGCCCAGTTCGGCTGTGTCGCCCGGATGAAAGCATGACTGGACGATGAAGCACTCCCGTGGTGCGGGACGGTGACGAGATCGTATGTGCCGAAATTTGCCGCCAGCCGCTGCTCGACAACGGCGCTGATGTCGCCTGTCAGCAGCGTGCCATGGCGGCCATTGTCGATGCTGATCACGCAGGAGCTGTCATTGCCGAGATAGGGCAGCCACGGAGAAGGATGCAACACCCGGAATCGCACGCCGTCCCAGTCCCAGGACTGACCGATGCGGCAGGCCGGAATGGCGCTGTCGGGGCGGTTGAATCTGACCTCGACCGCCCCGCCATGGGCCACCAGGTCGTGTATGCCCCCGGCATGGTCGAGATCGGCATGGCTGACCACCGCCAGGTCAGCGGCGGGCCTGCCGCGCGCAGCCAGGGCCGGGGCAATGACACTGTCGTACAGGCTCCATGCCCGGCCGTCACCCGGGCCGGTGTCGTACAGCAAGGCGTGATGCCGGGTGCGAACCAGCACGGACTGGCCCTGGCCAACATCGAGAACTTCAACCGCGTACTCGCCGGGAGACAAACCCGGCGCGCGCGGCAGCACCGCTGCGGCCAGCAGACACAGGCCCAGCCAGCGCCCGGCCAGCGCCCTTGGCAGCAACAACAACATGGCGCCGGCCAGACCGAGGCCAGCCGTCACCATCCCGATATCGGGCGTCACCCAGCGGTGGCCGGCCTGCAGACTGGCCATCAACTTCAGGAAACCATGCAGCGCTTCCGCGGAGCGGGCGGCAAGCGCGAACCATTCCGCAGCGACTGCGGGAACAGCCACAGTGGCGAGGCCGGCGAAGACCAGCGGCACGGTCACGAAACTGACCCAGGGAATGGCGACGAGGTTGGACGGAAAGGCCAGCCAGCTTCCCGACTGAAACCACCATGCGGCCAGCGGCAGCATTACCACCATGACGGCATATTGGGCGCGTGGCAGGGTCGTCCACCAGCGCATGCGCGGCCCCCGCGTGGAAAAATAGGCCAGCAGCGCCAGCACCGCTGCGAATGACATCCAAAAGCCTGCCGTCAATGGCGCGAAAGGGTCGATGGCCAGTACCACGATGGCCGCCAGCATCCAGGCGCGCAATACCCCGGTCGACCGCCGGCTGGCGATCAGCCACAAGGCCACCGCCAGCATGACCAGGGCGCGCAGGGTCGAAACCGGAAAGCCGGCGAGTGCACCATAGGTTGTTGCAACCAACATTGAACCGGCGCAGCAGGCATTGAGGCCCGAACGTCCCGCCGCGCAAAACGGCAGCAGAAAAAGAAGAACGCGTGTCAGCCAGAAACCCGCGAAGGCGGCCAGGCCGACATGCAGGCCCGAGATAGCCAGCAAGTGGCCGGTGCCGGTGGCGCGCAACAGTGCCCAGGTTTCCCGCTCAAGTTCACTGCGATCGGCGATGGCGAGCGACAGGACCAGCGCACGGGCTGGGCCCACGCCCAGCGCCTCCTGGATCCGTTTGCGCACAGCGCCACGAACCCCGTCGGCGCCGCCACTCTCATCGGCCCAGGTGGGAAGTCGCTCACCCGCCAGCACCGTTGCCTGCGCGCCCACGCCGGCCACGAACAGCGCCCGTTCCCGATCAAACCCCTGAAAATTGAGCACTGCGCGCGGCGGACGCAGGCGCAGCTTCAGGCGCCAGGTTTGCCCAGGCTTGAGTTCGGGAGCCTGCGGATACCAGCGCGCATCGATGGCGCCGGGAAGACCGGCAATCTCGGCCTGGCGTGTCGAAGGCCGAAACAGAAATCGCGTGTAGTCGCTATGGACCGCTGGAAGGGAAGCGACCGTTCCGCTGACCCAGATCTCAGCGCGGGCAAGCTCCGGTCCGAGACGATCGTCCAGCCTGACTTCGTAGCGCCACCACCCCGCCGCGAAAAGGGCGAGAACAACAAGGAGAGTCGAAGCGCGGCTTATCGCGCCTCCAGCCGGCCAAGGTGCAATTCACACTGGCGGTCCATTTTCGAAGCCAGGTTGCGATCGTGGGTGACCAGCAAGATGCTGGTGCCCAGTTCGCGGTTGAGTTCCAGCATCAGGCCGTACACCTGTTGCGCGGTACGCTCGTCGAGATTGCCGGTGGGTTCGTCGCACAGCACGATCCTGGGTTTACAGGCCAGTGCGCGCGCCACCGCGGCGCGTTGACGCTCGCCGCCCGAAAGCTCCCCGGGTTTGTGATCCAGGCGTTCGCCAAGACCGACGCGCTGCAACAGGTCGGTCGCCCGATGGCGGGCCTCATCCACGCTGTCGCCGCGAATCAGGAGCGGCATGACCACATTTTCCAGGGCGGTGAATTCCGGCAGCAGATGATGGAACTGGTAGACGAAGCCCATCGAGCGGTTGCGCGTGTCGCCACGCTGGGCGGCGGACATTGACCACAGTGAAACACCGTCGATCAGGACCTCCCCCTCGTCGGGCTGGTCGAGGCCGCCGAGGATATGCAGCAGGGTGCTCTTGCCCGCCCCGGACACGCCAACGATGGCCAGGGACTCACCGCGCGGCAGCGCCAGGTCGATGTCGCGCAGCACCCGCACCTCGCGATCGCCCTGGCGAAATGTCTTGCGAATGCCGCGCGCCTCCAGCGCCAGGTGGTCATTCATAGCGCAGCGCCTCGGCCGGATGGGTCTTGGATGCCCGCCAGGACGGATAGAGCGTCGCGATCAGCGACATCCCCAGCGACATCAGCGCGAATTTGATGACGTCGCCGCTTTGCAGGTCCGAAGGCAGTTCGCTGATGTAATAAATGTCTGATGGAAACAGGCTGCGCCCGAACAACCCCTCGAGGAATGGCACCACCGTGCCGACATTGAGCGCCAGCAGGATGCCGCCGATCACGCCCAGCACCGTGCCGATGATGCCGATCAGGCTGCCCTGGATCATGAAAACACGCATGATCTTGCCTGCACTCGCGCCCATGGTCTTGAGGATGGCAATGTCCGACTGCTTGTCGGTAACGACCATCACCAGGGTCGAAATGATGTTGAACGCGGCGACCGCAATAATCAGGGAAAGAATCACCCACATCACCGTTTTTTCGGTACGCACGGCCTGGAACAGGTTGCCACGCTCCTGGCTCCAGTCACGCACCCGGTAGTGGCCGGAGAGCTCGCTGGAAATGTCCCGGGCGACTTGCCAGGCCCGGTCCATGTCATCCAGCTTGAGGCGCACGCCGCCGATCGAACCGGGCGGCAGCCGCAGCAGCCTGGCCGCGTCATCGATATGCACCATGGCGAGCGCGGAATCATTTTCGAATTCGCCAAACTCGAAAGCGCCGACAACGTGGAACCGCCGCATCAGCGGGCTGGCTCCCACCGGGCTGGCCTTCAGCCGCGGTGCGATGACGGTCACCGAATCGCCGGGCCCTACGCGCAGACGGGTGGCAAGCCCGATTCCGAGCACAATGCCGTACTCACCGGGCTTAAGGTCGGCGATGCTGCCCGAGAGCATGTGACCTTCAACATCGGAAACGCGAACCTCGTAGGCCGGGTCGACGCCTCGAATCAACGCCCCGGAAGATTCCCGGCCCTGCAGCCAGACCCCTTCCGAGGTGTATGGCGCAGCGCCGATGACTTCGGGGTGTCGTTCGACTTCCTCGACCAGGTCCGGCCAATTGTCGAACTCGCCCTCAAACGGCTCGATGGTGGCGTGCGAAATGGCGCCCAGGATCCTTGCGCGCAGCTCCTTTTCAAATCCGTTCATCACCGACAGGACCGTGATCAGCGTGGTGACACCCAATGCGATGCCCAACATTGATGTCAAAGAAATGAATGAAATGAAGTGGTTACGGCGCTTTGCTCGAAGATATCTCAGGCCAATGAAGGCTTCCAGGGGGTGGTACATAGCGCGCATTAGATCACAGCAAGAATGGGCTCACCAGCCGGCCTGTCACCCGTCCGACGTAGGAAAATCCCTTTGGGCGAGGGCCTCCAGGCAATTGCGCAATTCGAGCGGCAAGGGCGCGCTAAAGTTCATCCGTTCACCGGAAAGCGCCGTAATCTCGAGTTCAGCGGCGTGCAGAAACAGGCGTTTGAGTCCCACTTCACGCCAGAATGCGTTGTCCGCCGTCCTGCCGTACTTGCGATCACCCGCCAGCGGGGCGCCAATATGGCGGGCATGCACCCGAATCTGGTGCGTGCGCCCCGTCAGGATCTCCGCCCGGGCATAGCAGCCGCACGAATACTGCTCCAAGCAGGTAAAGCGCGTCACGGCGCTGCGCCCCTCATCGCTCACATCCATGTGCTTTTCACCGTTACGGCGCGCAGCCGCGATCGCCGCTTCGACTTCCACCACGGGCTCATTCAGCGAACCGCTAAGGAGACAAAGGTAGCGTTTGACGACCTGCCCATCGCGGAACTGGGCCGCCAGGCTGGTCAGGCTTTTGCGACCGCAGGCCAGTACCAGGCAACCGCTGGTTTCCCGGTCGATCCGATGTACCAGTTCGATGGAACTGGCGGGTCGGATTTGCCGGACCACGTCGATCAGGCCCCAGGCCAGTCCACTGCCGGCATGCACCGCCATGCCGGAAGGCTTGTCGACCACCATCAGATCCTTGTCCTCGTGCAGTATCGCGGACTCGATCTGATCGCATACCGCGGCGGAGACCGCTGAACTGCCGGGTTCACTGCGCCTGACCGGCGGTATTCTTACCGAGTCGCCGACCGTCAGTTTGCGGTCCGGCCTGGCCCGCCCACCATTGACCCGGACTTGGCCTGTGCGGATCAGGCGATAGACGGCGGCGCGCGGCACGCCCTTGAGGTGCCGCGCCAGAAAATTGTCGAGACGCTGCCCCTCACGGTCCTCAGAAACCTCGATATTTGTCACCGATCGCGCATAAGCCTTTGGTTTCGGGTCCATTTTTAACACAAACGCCTTCGGCAACTCATTGATAGTGGGAACAAAGGCTGCTATATTACAGCGCTTCGGATAACCCTAGAACCCATCACTCTAAGGCGCACATCCGATCGTGCCTGAATCGAGCCGGGCACCCCGGCTATCATTTCGCCAGGTCCAACACGTGATCGGCGACACAATATCAATGCCGGCGGCTGAATCAGTGCCGAAGAAATTGAATTTTCTCGACCGGGGCGGAGTGCGCGCCGGCGGACAAAAACAAATTGGCAATCCTGGCTGCCTGTCTAGCGCAGGCCGGGAACACGAAGCGCAACGCGGCTGGCTCAGAAACCGGCGCGGCGGGCGTGTTCAGGCGGGATGCCTGAGGAATTCTAATGAAACGAATGCTGATCAACGCGACTCAGCCAGAAGAGTTGCGTGTGGCCGTCGCAGAAGGCCAGAAACTGCTCGATCTCGATATTGAAGTCCCTGCCCTCGAGCAGAAAAAATCCAACGTTTACAAAGGCAGAATCACCCGCGTAGAGCCCTCGCTCGAAGCCTGCTTCGTCGATTTTGGCTCGGAACGTCACGGCTTTCTTCCGCTCAAGGAAATCAGCCCGACCTGCTATCAGCCCTCGGCCCGGGACGGCGACCAGAAAGTCACCATCAAGAGCGCCGTGCGCGAAGGCCAGGAAGTGATCGTCCAGGTCGAGAAAGAAGAGCGTGGCAACAAGGGCGCCGCTCTGACCACCTATATTTCGCTGGCCGGGCGCTACCTCGTGCTGATGCCGACCAACCCCAGGGCCGGCGGTGTTTCACGCCGCATCAGCGGCGATGAGCGCGAGGAACTGAGAACCCAGCTCCAAAACGTCATCGCGCCCGACAACGTCGGCATCATCGTACGCACCGCCGGTGTCGGGCGTGATGCCGAGGAATTGCAGTGGGACCTCGATTACCTGCTGCAGCTGTGGGAGGCCATCGAAAAAGCCGCCGCCTCGAAAAAGGCGCCGTTCCTGGTCTACCAGGAGAGCAACCTGTTCATCCGCGCGCTGCGCGACCACCTGCGCAATGATATCGGCGAGATCCTGGTCGATGACCCGGTGGTGTTCGAGGACGCCCGCAAGTTCGTCGAGCAGGTCATGCCGCACAACATCCGCAAGCTCAAGCTCTACGAAGACGACGTTCCCCTGTTCAACCGGTTCCAGATCGAAACGCAGATCGAGTCGGCGTTCTCCAGGGCGGTCGAGCTTCCCAGCGGCGGCCTCCTCGTCATCGACCACACCGAAGCCCTGATCTCCATCGACATCAACTCGGCCCGCGCCACCAAGGGCGCCGACATCGAGGAGACCGCACTGCAGACCAACCTCGAAGCCGCTGACGAAATCGCGCGCCAGTTGCGACTGCGTGACATCGGTGGGCTGATCGTGATCGATTTCATCGACATGATGGACCGCAAGAATCAGCGCGCGGTGGAAGAGCGCCTGCGCAAGGCACTGCAGATCGACAAGGCCCGCGTACAGACCGGACGCATTTCCCGCTTCGGCCTGCTGGAAATGTCGCGGCAAAGGCTGCGCCCGTCGCTCGGCGAGTCCAGCCAGGAAACCTGTCCGCGTTGCGAGGGGCACGGCACGGTGCGCAGCATTGAATCGCTCGCGCTGTCGATCCTCAGGCTGGTCGAAGAGGAATGCATGAAGGACTACACCGGCCAGGTCGTGGTGCAGGCCCCGCCCGCTGTGGCCAACTTTCTGCTAAACGAGAAGCGCAAGATGCTCAGCGGCATCGAGTCGCGACACGACGTCCCGATCGTACTGCTGGCCAATGAGTACATGGACCATCCCAGGTTCGACATTCAGCGTGTCCGAAGCTCCGAGATTTCCGAAGAAGCCAGTTATGCGCGCATTGAACAGCCGCAAATCGAGGGCAGCACCGTAGATTCTTCGCGACCGGTGCCGACTGGCGCCGCGCCCGCCGTTACCGGCATTGCCCCGAGCAGGCCAGCGCCGGCACGGCCCGAACCCGAAGCCACCAAGCCAGGTTTCATCAGCAACTTCCTCAACAACTTTTTCGGCAGCAAGCGCAGCGAAAAGTCCAGCGAAGCAAAGCCTGCCAAGAAAGCCGTCGTCAAGGCGCAACCCAAGAGCCAGCCGGTCGCCAAGAAGGCGGAAGACGCTGCCAAGGCGCCTGCCAGATCAGGCGGCGCGAAGACCGGCACCAGGCAAGGACCGCAAAAGAAGACCAAACGCAGCCGCGGCCGGCGGCGCAGCAAGAAGACGGCCAAGAAGGCGGTGAACAGCAGCCACAACAATGCGGAGGCGGCCAGGAAAAAGAAGCCCAGGCGTTCGCGCTCCCGGCGTGGCAAGAAAGCCGGTGGCCAAAAGCAGGCCGCACCCGCCCAGGCCCAGCCGACAAAAGGCGGCGAATCGCAGGGTGGTCAGGCGCCGGAGGCGCAGAAATCCGGCCAGGACGGCACGGCGCAATCCAAGGGCGGCGGACGGCGGCGGCGCTCACCGTACCAGACCTCCGGCGGCAGGCAGCGCGAAGAGACGAAGAACCAACCCGACGCGGCAGGCAAACCCAGCCAGTCGGGCGAGGGAACGGCTAAGGCCGCACAGGCAGGGCCGGAACAGCCGGCTGCCAAGCCGCCCAAAGAAGCCCGCGACAAGGCCGGGCAGCACAGTGAAAACCGGCCCCAGGACAAGCCGTCGCCAAGCAGCCAGACCAGCGCCAGCGAGCCGAAGTCGAGCCAGACCGCCGTCAGCCAGGACAGCAAGGGCATCTACACCCTCAAGCCGGCCGATCGCGCGCCTGAGCAGTCCCGGGACAAGGAGACCGCCCAGAGCAACAACTGAACCCGCGCTTTCAGGCGGCAGCCACCAGGCCGTAACGCATGGCCATGCGCGTGACGTCAACATCGTTGCGCGTCTCGAGCTTGTCGTAAATGCGGTACTTGTAGGTCGCGACCGTTTTTGGGCTCAGGTGCATGACGTCGGCGATATCCGCAATGCGGCGGCCGTCCGCGACCATCAGCAACACTTCCATTTCCCTGGTGGAGAGCTCGTCGAACGGTGAGCTGCCCCCGCGCGTCAGCTTCAGGGCCAGGTGCTGGGCGATGTCGGCGCTGATGTAGCGCTCGCCGCGCACCACCCGTCGAACCGCACGGACGAGTTCGAGCGCCGCACAGCTCTTGGTCAGGTAGCCTGAGGCGCCTGCATCCAGCAGCTTCTCCGGAAATGGTGACTGGGTGTGTACGGACAGCGCGATAATGCGGACCTGCGGCGACCCCCGCTTCAGACGCCTGGTGATTTCGAATCCCGACAGACCCGGCAATTCGACATCCAGCAGGATGACGTCCGGCTGGCATTTGCGGTTGAGCCGCATGGCCATCTCCCCGTTGCCGGCCTCGGCAGCGACTTCGAAATCCGCATACTCCTCCAGAATATGGCGCAGACCGACTCGGACGAACTCATGGTCGTCCACGATCATGATACGGATCATTGTTCCCCCTCTTCAGAACCTACCGATTCCCCTCTAATCGATCGACCCGCCTTAAATATAGAACCCGGGAATTTGCCTGTCCAGCCGCATACGCCAATCCCGTCACACGCGGGTGAATTTCCTACAAATGTGAAGGCCGGATCACGCGGCCGGCGTTAACCGCCTAGATTCTTGGACTCACACAGAGCGACGTTATCCAGGGTCAGGCGTTCGATGGGCACCGTGCCGGAAAGCCCGAGCGAGGGGATGTTGAAATGCACCAGGCCATTGTTGCAGTCGATGAACTCCAGCGTGATGGTGCCGCCAACAGTCTGCATGGTCTCCGGCGGCACGACATTGAATACGCCGCCCTCGGTGAACTCGATATCGAGCTCGGCCATGTTGCCCGCAAAGTCGCCGAAGGCAGTAAACCAGCGCGCACCCGGGTCACCCAGGATGGCCTGCACACTGGGCGGCGGGCGCTGGGTGTCGTAGGTGAACCATGCCATGAAGATCTTGCGGATGTCAGGAAAGACGATGATGAAAAAGCCCTGTCCGGGCGTCGCCGGATTAAACCAGGCGTCGCTGATGCCCTGGTTGATGTTGATGGTGGACTCGCCGTCGTTGTCTTCGATCAGGATGGTAATGCGTTCGAGCTGAAAGGTAATGGTGTAATCAGTGTCTTCGAGCAAGGTGATGAAAACGGTTTCCGTGCCCTCGACCAGCCCGTCGTCGATGACCTCGATATCAACCAACACCTCCGACGCGCCCTCGGGTATGAACACCGAGAACACCTCACCCAGCGTCACGTAATCCGCACCCCCCGTGGCGGTTCCTGAAACGAACATGCGAACGGTAACGCCGCCGTTGGGCGCCGGGGCTTCAAGGGAAATACTGAATTGCCCGTCGCTCGCCGGTTCCGCAGCATCGCTGACCTTGATGATACCCACTTCCGGCAACCCTCCGCCGGCGACTTCAACGACTTCTATCGAGAGGGTCTGGTCGGTGCAAACCACCGCGCCCTCGGCTTGCACTTCACAGTGCTCGAAGAAGATTTCCGCGTTCTCAGTGTTTTCGGGGATAAAATCTTCGATCAGGGCGATGGTGTAAGGCGTGATGAGCTCCTCTTCCTCGAGGCTGCAGAGTCGGGTCAGGGCTCCGCCCGCAAACGGCGAGGACAGATCCACACCCCACTCCGCCGTCCCGTCAATCAACGTGCCGTCGAGCTGAAACTCGAAATCCCAGATGGCGTCATTGCATAGCGTCCCTGCCGGCGACCAGTCGTCGGCAGCCACCACGATGTCGAAATCGACGCTTTGGCTTTCGGTGCCGGTCAGGCTACTCGGTACCACTTCCCAGGCGGGCGCGGGCGCGGAACCGAGCGCAAAAGCAAGCACAATAAGAATCGAGTTGAGGCGCCGGAACATGCTCTTCATATCGTCCCCTGGTAGTGGGATATGGCGACAAGGCCGTTAGCACTCTACTCCAGGGGCGGCGGGCGATCAATTTGAATGCCCGCCTGATGCCCGTAGCGAGCTCCGTTCCGCGCGGCTAGACTAATTCAAGGCGCCTTCGCATCAATCAAACAGGGAATATTTGCATGGA
>JBFHEJ010000031.1:0-12965 GCA_041584255.1 Lysobacterales bacterium | reverse complement strand
TGAAATAGGTTTCGACTTCGGGCGGGAGTTTCTCGAACTGGGTCTCGGACTGTTCCTGCAACGAGTTGAGATCCGCCTGGACGTAAGCACTGATTAGCTCGTCGTAAAAAGCGTGCAGGCTGTCAAACTCGTCGAGGGCCTGGTCCAGAAGGACGAGTTGATGATCCTCCGGCATGTCTTCGAGGAAAGACAGCTGTTCGTCCAGCGTTTCCAGCCCAACCACTTTCAGGCCATTGCCTGCCGCCTGCAGCGCCAGCGACAGGTCCATGAACAGTCCATTTTCAGGCGGGGGAATACTGAGGGTCATCATCGCCGCCCACACCTTCATGGTGGCAAGCTGATCAGGCCCCAGGCGGTACTGGCCTGCAGCCCGCACAAATCGTTCGAAACGCTCCTCTCCGATGCGGCTGACCAGCGTAGTCCCATCCTGGTAGTGCATGTAATCCATCAACCGCGACAGCGTCGGCTGATTGGGCACCAGTTCCATGGCAAACACTTCACTGGAATTCAGGGCCTCCAGAAACTGTGGCGAAAAGTTGAGCACCCTGGGATCGTCACTGTGCACGGTTCCGAGCAGGTAGCCGTGTAATTCCCCGTCTTTGCTCACCGTATAAACCAGACCCCGGTTTTCGGCCAGGGCTGTTGTGGTGGCCAGTGCGGCCACGAGCCAGACCAGGGTGACCGATAAAAGGTTGCGCGTCAGAATTTGCATGGCATTTGCTTTCCTTATCACTTACCCTTTGCCGTCTTCATGCAAGGGACCGTAGCGTTATTATGCCGGGCATCTCATCCCGCTTCAGGGGATTTCTACCCGTCGTCGTCGATGTCGAGACAGGCGGCTTCAATCCGCAGACGGACGCGCTGCTGGAAATTGCCGCCTGCATGATCCACATGGACAATTTTGGCCGGCTGAAGGTCGGCGAAACCCATGCTTTTCATGTGGAACCGTTCGCAGGCTCGAACATCGATCCGAAGTCACTCGAAATCACCGGCATCGATCTGGAGTCGCCGCTGCGCCAGGCCGTGAGCGAACGGGAAATGCTGCAGCAGATCTCCAAGCCCATCAGGCGGGAAATGAAAGCAGCGGATTGCCAGCGCGCCATTCTTGTCGGACACAATTCCTTTTTTGACCTTTCGTTCATCAATGCCGCCCTCGAGCGAACCGGCTACAAGCGCAGTCCCTTCCACCCCTTCAGTTCGTTCGATACGGTCACGCTGGGGGGGCTGGCGTTCGGCCAAACCGTGCTGTCCAGGGCGGTTCAGGCCGCCGGAATCGACTGGAGTGAGGCGGAAGCCCACTCGGCGGTTTATGATGCCGAAAAAACCGCGGCGCTGTTTTGCGCCGTCGTCAATCGCTGGAAAATTCTCACCGGCCTGTAAGCCAGGCTTCGCAGGGAACCCAGCCCTCAAGCGACGATGGTTGAAGGAGAATTCGAACGTGCCTGACCACCTGATGAATACCTATGCCCGTATGCCGGTCGCTTTCACGCGCGGCGAAGGGGCATGGCTTTGGGACGAAGACGACAAACGCTACCTCGACGCCACGTCGGGGCTGGGGGTCACCGCGCTTGGCCACGCCCATCCGGAGGTTGCCGAAACCATCTGCGACCAGGCCAGAACCCTTATTCACACCGCGAATCTGGCCAGGGTCCCGTGGCAGGAAAAGCTTTCGGACAAACTCTGCGAAGTGGCGGGCATGGATCGGGTCTTCATCGGCAATTCCGGTACCGAAGTCATCGAGTGTGCACTCAAAATCTGCCGGCTGGTGGCGCATGAGCGAGGCATCGATGAGCCCGAGGTGGTGGTGATGGAAGACAGCTTCCACGGGCGAACCATGGCAGCGCTTTCAGCGACCGGCAGCAGGAAAGTCCAGGCTGGTTTTGAGCCACTCGTGGCGGGCTTCGTCCGCGTGCCCTACGGCGACTTTGACGCCGTGGAACAGATGGCCAGCGACCGTCCCAACGTCATCGCGATCCTGCTCGAACCCATCCAGGGCGAATCCGGCGTCCGTGTGCCCCCGCAAGGGTATCTTGCCAGCCTGAGGCGCCTGTGTGACCACAAGCAATGGTTATTGATTTGTGACGAGATTCAGACCGGGCTGTGCCGCACCGGTCAATGGTATGACTGTCACCATGAAAGCGTGACGCCCGACATCCTCACCACGGCCAAGGCCCTGGCTAACGGCTTTCCGATTGGCGCCTGCCTGGCCAGCGGCACGGCGGCAGAAGCGTTCACACCGGGCAGACACGGCTCGACTTTCGGCGGTAACCCCCTGGCCTGCCGCACGGCCTGCACGGTGCTTGACCTGATGGCGCGCCTGCGCCTGTATGAGCGTGCCGCCAAAATGGGCGCGTTGATGCTCGATGGATTCCGGTCACGTCTCGAAGACAATTCGGCGATCGCCGACATCAGGGGGCGCGGCCTGATGATGGGCCTGGAGACCGACCGCGACGTCAACCACCTCAAGCACGCGGCGCTGGAGCGCGGCCTGGTAATGAACGTCACCCACGACAACGTCGTACGCCTGCTGCCACCCCTCATCATCGATCAGGAGCAAGCGGAGTTTATCGTCCATACCGTCTCCGACCTTCTCAATAGCCTGTAAGCGCGAGCTTCACCCCACCAAAATTCGCAACCTGAAGGTCGCTTTCACCTCATTCATGCGCCTTCGGCTCGCTCAAGGCCGGGGCCAGGGGTGCGCCTTTCGCGGCGAGAATCCACCAAAGATGCTAGCTTCCTGCTGCCGGATCAGGATTGGCGAGGATATGTTCGCGCTTCTTCTGCCGCGTCGTCTCGATGCGTTCCAGCACCTCGGGATGCTTGCCACCGACAATGGCCGCGGCGAACAGCGCGGCGTTGATCGCACCGGCCTTGCCGATAGCGAGCGTTCCCACCGGGATGCCAGCCGGCATCTGCACGATGGACAGCAGCGAATCCATGCCGTTGAGCGCCTGGGACTGAATCGGTACCCCTAGCACCGGCAACACCGTCTTGGCCGCGATAACGCCCGCGAGGTGTGCCGCACCGCCGGCGGCCGCAATGATCACCATCAGGCCGCGCTCGCGCGCAGAGGACGCATAGGCCAGCGTTTCATCAGGGGTGCGATGCGCCGAACTGACGCGCGCTTCATGGGGAATGCCCAGCTCTTCTAGCATGTCCGCCGTGTGCTTCATGGTCTCCCAATCGGAATGAGAACCCATAACAATGCCAACCAAAGGTGTTTCACCCATCTTTTTTCCTCGATTATCAGATCGCCCAAGCGCGAATTGAAGCCGCGTATTGTAGCAATGCAGAGCTGTCGTACAATGGGTGATCCGATTTGTCCTGCAGCAGAGGTGTTGTCCCGTGCCCGTCGACGGAAAACTGCTTGAGATCCTGTGTTGTCCCGTGACCAAGACGCCACTGCGATACCTCGAGAAATCGCGGCTGGAAAAACTGAACCGCGCCATCGAAGCAGGGGGAGTGCTGTATGTCAGGGGCCAGAAAGTCGAGGCTCCATTGCGGGAAGCCCTGGTCACCGAGGACTCCAAGGTCATTTATCCCATCGTCGACGATATCCCCGTCCTGCTCGAAGACCATGGCATCGGAACAACCCAACTCCAGGATTTTTGACGCCCGCTCGCCCGACCGGGCGGAGGTCGAGCGCAACGTTTCAGCGGCCCTCGCCGAGGACATGGGCGACGGTGACCGAACCGCGCAGCTCATACCCCCTGACCGCCGCTTGCGGACACGAGTGGTTTGTCGTGAACAGGCTGTGCTGTGCGGCCAGGCGTGGTTCGAAGCGACCTTCAGGCAGCTCGACCCGAAAATCCATATCGACTGGAGCGTGGCCGACATCGGTGCCCTGCACCCCGGCATGGAGGTCTGTCGCATTGACGGTCGCGCGCGCGCCATACTGAGCGGTGAACGCACCGCCCTCAATTTCCTCCAGACGCTCTCGGGCACAGCGACCCGCACGGCAGCTTATGTGCGTGCCGTTGCGGGCACCCGCAGCCGCATTCTGGACACACGAAAAACGCTTCCGGGCCTTCGTGCGGCCCAGAAATACGCCGTGCACTGCGGCGGCGGCCGTAACCACCGCATGGGCCTTTTCGATGCCATCCTGATCAAGGAAAACCACATTGCGGCGGCGGGGTCGATCGCCGCCGCCGTTAGCCAGGCACGCAGGCAAAGCCCCGAACTTTTCCTGGAAGTCGAGGTGGAAAATCTGACCCAGCTCGACGAAGCGGTTCGAGCCGGCGCAAGGCGGGCACTGCTCGACAATTTCTCACTGACCGCGTTGCGCGAAGCAGTGCGGGCCTGGTCCGGGACAATCGAACTGGAGGCTTCCGGCGGAATCTCACTCAAGACCGTGCGCGAAGTGGCCGACACGGGCGTGGACTTCATATCCACGGGCGACATCACCAAGAGCGTGCGCGCGGTGGATTTTTCGATGCGTTTTCTGTGAGCCGTGAAGCGATCGACAGGCAACCGGAGTCCCCTCCTTGCTGCGCTGGTCTGTGTTCTTGCCCTCCAGACGCAGGTCAGCGGCACCGCTGCAGGGGCGCAAGCGGCGCTTTTCTCCACGCCCGAAGCCATGGTGGCGGAAATACAGGCGCCGTGGCGCAAGGTCCTGCGCAAGAAAGGTGACACACGCTGGCCGGCGGTCATGATCCTGACCGCAAGTAACGGCCAACAGCAACAGATAGAACTTACCGTCGAACGCCGGGGGATTTCGCGCCAAAGGGTGTGCGACTTCCCGCCGATCCGACTGCGTTTCGACCAGTCCAGCGTCGCGGGCACAGCATTCGAGAATCAAGGCGAATTGAAGCTCGTCACGCATTGCGACGATGGCGACCGCTGGACCCAATACTACGTGCTCGAAATGTTGGCCTACCGGTTTTACAACCTCATCACCGACAACAGTTTCAGGGTCAGGCCCATGCGCGTGCGCTACCGCGACATTGAACGCGACCGGGAACCTGACGAGGAATTTGCGTTTGTCATCGAGGATGTGGACCACCTGGCGCAACGGCAAGGCATGAAAGAGATCGAAACAGGGCGAATCTATCCCACCAACCTGGACCCGATGGGCGCCAGCCGCGTGGCGCTGTTCCAATACATGATCGGCAATCTCGACTGGTCCCCGCTGGCCGGTCCTGGCGGTGAGTGTTGCCACAACGTGAAACTGATCGGCCGCGAAAACAGCGAGATATTCATGCCGGTCCCGTACGATTTTGACGCCACCGGCCTGGTCGACGCCCATTACGCTGCGCCCCCCGACAGGCTGCCGGTGAGATCGGTGCGATCGCGCCTCTACCGCGGCTACTGCAGCCACAATGCAACGCTGCCCGATGTTCGCCGTACATTCCTGGAACAAGAACAACAAATCCTGCAAATCGTTCGTGATGAGTCACGCCTCAACGAGCGAAGCCAGCGCAGTGCCCTGAATTATCTGGAGGAATTTTTCGGGATTCTCGGCGACGACGCCGAGTTCGAAAAACACGTCGTTTCAGAGTGCCGCGGGCGCGGTTGATTCCTCCCGCAGGCAGAGATTCGGCGCCTCGTCGTCTTCGTCTTCCACGCCGGCGCTCTCTTCGGCCGGCTGATCGCCGGCGGCTGTGCCGTTGGCGGATTTGCCGTTCGCCAATTCTGCGATGGACCGGGCAAATCGCTTGAGACCGGCGTTGTCAGGGTCCAGCGCAATAACTTGTTCCAGATAGGCCTGGCGCTGATCGTCCCGCAAGGGCAGGGCCAACTTGCCACCGGGATAACCGGCGAACAGGTCGTTGCCATTGATTTCGAGGTAAGCCGGGTTGCCACCGTAGTGTTTCGCCATTCCGGTATCAATTTGCACCACGCGCGCGTCGAAGTTTGGCCAGATCACGCCGGGTGTTGACGTGTGACCCACAACGATGCGTTGGGCCGAAATGCGCTCCAGGATGGAATCCACCAGTTCGGGAGAGGCTTGCGGCGCCCTGCCGGCCAGGCCCCGATACCACAAGGGGCCGCACTCGTCCTCGACCATCCCGGGATTCTCGTAGTTGAAATTAGCCAGCTCATCGCGCGCCTGCGAAGTTAGGGATTGCAGGCTTCGATCTGCATAGAGGTCGCTGATGCCGCCGTGAACGAACAGGTTGCCGTTGATGCGCACCGCAATCTTGAGCCCCAGGGTTCGCAGCGCGTACTCGCCCTCGGGATTCCACGCCGGATCCCAGGCCTGGCGATGCTCGACGAATCCCGGGGGATGATCGACTTCCCATTGTTCACGATGGTCCTCGGGAAGGCTCGCGAAAGCCTCCGGATCGTTCTGCTGCATATCCTGGAGGACGAGTTCGTAATAGCGGTCTTGTATCGCCCCGGAATTCCGGCCCGCGAAGGCCTCGAATTCCTCGATGGTGACATAGCGCAGATCGCCATAGAGGTTCATCGCCTCGTGATTACCCATCAGGCGGTGGACGCGTCCGCCGGCCTTTTCGGCCTGTTGAGCGAGTTTGTCGAGGTGCGCCATGATTTTGCGTGGCTCCGGGCCACGGTCCGGAATGTCGCCGGTCTGGACCAGGTGCGTGTCGCCACCAGTCCAGCGCCCACGCCGGTTGACGAGGCCGGCGAGACGTAAGGTTTCCATGTAGTGGTCGTAGTCGCCGTGGATGTCGCCAATCGCCACGATCCGTGTCACACCCTCCCAGCTGTATTCGTCAATTTGCCTGGGCTGCGCCTGGATCGCCTGGCAAGCCGGCAGGCACAGAAGCAGAATTGGCAATAGAAGGCGTTTCATCATGTTCCGGGGTCTGAACAGTCGTGGTTGCGGGATCAGCCAGTCAACTCGTTTTCGAAGTCGTCGCCGCGGTCCGGCCGGGTGATGCTCGAACGCATGTAGTGTTTGGCCTCTTCGCGGTGTCCGTAGTTCAATCGCCACAGAATGAGTAGGGTGTAGTTGAAGATCAGCGTCATAACGGCGCCGACAATGAGCATGCCGATACCCGCCGACAGCCCCACCCCGACGGCCACGAACACGAACACGGAGTCGGCCGTACTCTTGAGGGTATTGCGAAAGCGCACTCCAGCCACCACGCCCGCCAGGCTGAACGCCAGCGCAAGGCTGTCATGGACCAACAGGACAATACCGCTGACCGCGATCGGCAGGATGATCATGCTTTGCAGCAGGGACTGATCCAACTGCTGCAGGCGGCGGATCGACAGGTAGGTCCACGACACCGGAATCATCAGGATCACCGAACCGAGAATGGCCGCAACGAGCCACACCAGACTGTCGAGCTCGGAAGTGACCTGAGACGCCTGGATTTCAATGCCGTCGAAGGAATCCACGGAATCCGCGCCGGCGCTGATCAGCCGTTCGATGTCGCCGATCGGGAGATGGCTGCCAAGATCGGGCATGATCGAATAGGCCAGCGCCGTCACGCCAAAAAGCAGGGCATAGAATATCGTCAGCCGGAAGAATAAGGCGCGGTCACGCGATCGAGTATCCATCAGGGGTAAGCTTAGCCGGTTTGATGCCCCGATTCATGCGCCACGACTGATGTGGAGGCAACAGATGCCCTTGAGTCCGCCGCGGACGGGACACATCTTCCATTCACCGAAAACTTGCGTTCACCGAAAGGAGTAGAACCATGAACCGGACGCTCGTATCACTGACCCTGCTTTCCAGCGCACTCTTGCTGCCCCTTCCCGTCACCGCCGAGGACTGGCCCGAGGTGACCGAAAACGGCCTCCATCGGGTCCACGGCACGGAGGCCTCCGTCGTCTACGCAGACCCTGCTGCAGATTTGAGCCTGTACCAGCGAATCAAGCTGCAGGACGCAACGGTGGCATTCAAGAAAAACTGGCTTAGAGAACATCGCTCCGCTTCCAGAAGCGTGCTCAGGGTGACCTCGAGCGACATGGAAAAGATCAAGAAGGACCTTGCCGAACTGTTTCACAAGGAGTTCACGCAGGCCCTGCAGGAAAGTGGTTACGAAGTCACCGACGAGACGGCCAGCGACGTGTTGCTGATCAAGCCCTCAATTATCAACCTCGACGTCAACGCTCCCGACACGCTCAGTGCCGGCCGCTCGCGTTCCTACACCCAGTCAGCGGGCGAAATGACGCTCTACGTTGAGCTCTACGATTCGGTGACCGGCGATCTCCTGGCCAAGGCACAGGACCGGAAAAAAGACCGCTATTCCAGCTACTACACCTGGACCAGCTCGGTGACCAACAAGGCTGCGGCATCGCGGATCATCAAGGGCTGGGCGGAAATTCTTGTGAATGCGCTGAACGAAGCGCACGAGGGTTCCGCACGGAGTCAGGCGGAGGATGAGGCCTGAATTTGAATTTGGCGGCCAAAACGCCATATCTCAGTCAAATCCGCCACGGAAACCTGCAGCGGTTTCCATTGTCCATGTAAGGACCTTGTGCTAAAAACCGGTCAGAAATTTAGGAGAGAACCCAAAAAATGATTACTCGAACGACGAAACACATTTTGCTTTGCGCCCTGATCCCCATGATGGCCGGTCCGGCCCTGGCCGACTCACACGCCCAGGAAGGCGGCGCTGCCGCCGAACCGGAGCCCGGTGTGGTTGTGACCTCCGAGGGGCTGGTCGAGCGTTGCATACTGCCCCTGGTGATTACCAAGGTGGACGGCGAAGACGTGGAAGAGGACGCCGGACGCTACGAATTCGAGGCTGGCAGCAGCCACAGCTTCAGCGGCTATGCACAGGGTGACTTCGGCACCTGCGCGACCATTGCCGATGCCAAGCTGGGGGCCGACAGCCCCATCGGTGAAGGCACCACCACGGTCAGCGTTCCGGCCGGAAAGGAGTATTTCCTCGGCCTCGACGTGCGCAAGTCGGATCCCAAGACCTGGAAGATCGTCACCTGGCGCATTAATCACTAAGTTTGTGAGCGAGATCGGGCGTCCCGCCCGACTCGCATCTCGCGCTTGCAAGGAGAGATGTTCAAGCGCCCGCGGGTTTTTGTGCCAAGCACACTTTGGGCGCGTCTACTTCCCGGCGCCGCTGACCTCATGGTTGGCGGCGTTTTTACTCTTCCGGAGCTATGGTGACGGTCAGGCCGTCGTGTTCCTCGCCGAGCTCGAGTTGGCAGCTCAGGCGTGACTTGTCCTGCCGGTGATCCAGGAAATCCAGCAACTCCTCCTCGTCCAGTTCACGGGGGTCGAAACGATCCTGCCACTCCGGATCGACGTATACATGGCAGGTCCCGCAGGAGCACATGCCGCCGCAAATGGCCTCCACGCCCCAGGGAAATTCCCTCAGAACCTCCATCAGTCGGTCACCGTCCTGTCCCTCGACTTCGTGCATCTCACCGAAGCGGTCTGTCACTTTGATTCGGATCATAGTCTTCCCTGAGGCCTTCCTCTCCGCTGACTGGTGTGGTTCCCGACTCGAAAAAAGGCACAAGGTATCACCCGGCGCATGACCTGAAAAGCACGGCGGTTTAGACTTGCTGGTATACAGGATCGCGGGGAAAGAGTCATGGGCGCCATCGCGCGCAAAATTGTCACCGACACCCTGGGGCGTGCGGGCATCCGCATCGACGGCAGCAATCCCTGGGACATCCGCGTCAATGACGAGCGTTTCTACAGCCAGGCCATGCGCGGCTCATTGGGATTCGGCGAGTCGTACATGGATGGCGACTGGGACGCCGACGAACTCGACGCGCTCTTTCGCCGCATCTTGCGTGGCCGCATCGTCACAAGCAGTCTTGTAAAGCTCAATCGCCTGTGGCACGACACCCGGGCAAGACTGGCAAACCTGCAAACGCGCAGCGGATCCCTGGCCATCGCCGAATCGCACTACGACCTGGATCACCGGCTCTACGAGCAGTTCCTCGGACCCTATAACCAGTACACATGCTGCTTTTTCGACCAGGCCCAATCTCTCGAAGAAGCCGAAATCGAAAAACTGGAAATGCTGTGCAACAAGCTCGAACTGGACCAGGAAGACCGCGTGTTGGACATCGGCTGCGGCTGGGGCGGATTTGCCCGTTACGCGGCTGAAACCCGCGGTTGCCGGGTCACGGGCGTCAGCATTTCGAAGGAGCAGATTGTATTCGCGCGGCGCTTCACCAGGGGTTTGCCGGTGAAGATCATCGAAGCCGACTACCGCGACCTCACAGACATGTACGGTGGAGCGCATTTCGACAAGGTGCTGATCTGCGGCATGATCGAACATGTGGGCTACAAGAATTACCGCACCATAGTCGCCATCATTCATCAACTGCTCAAGGACGACGGCTTGTTCCTGCTCCACACCATTGGCAACAGTGAAAACACCGCGATTGTCGACCCGTGGATCGAAAAGTACATCTTCCGCAATTCGATGGCCCCGTCGATCGAACAGCTCGCCTGCGCCTTTGAAGGGCTGATGGTGGTGCAGGACTGGGAGAACTACGGCCTCTACTACGCACCCACCCTGGCCGCCTGGGCGGAACGATTCGAAGACAACTGGGAGCAGATCGCGGCCATAGAATCCGAACGGCTTTTCGACGAACGCTTCAGGCGCATGTTCAGGTATTACTTCATGTCGTGCAAGGCGGCTTTTGAAACTGAAAACCTGAACCTGTGGCACATCGTCCTGAGCAAGAAAGGACTCGGACGCCGGGTCTATCCGCGCGTCAACCGGACCTGAAGTTCACAGCACGGCCCCGAACGGCAGGTAGTCAACGAGATCGCCCGCGTGGATGTCCTGTCGGGGATGCTGGCGGGCCAGTCCATCGCTCCAGCACAGCGACGACAGCACGCCGCTGCTCTGTGTCGGGTAGAGTTCCAGGCCGTCGTCTCCCATACGCACCCGCAGGAAATCCTCGCGTGAATCTCCCTTCTTGTCGAACGCTGCCGGTGCCGGAACATAGCGGGGCTTCGCCACCGATGCCCCCTGGCAACCCATCAGGAACGGCCGCGCCACGATCACCAAGGTGACGAACACCGACACGGGATTGCCCGGCAGACCGATAAACGGGGTCGTTCCCACTCGCCCGAAAGCGAAAGGCTTGCCGGGTTTGATGGCGATTTTCCACAGGTCAATGCCACCCAGCGACTCGACCACGTCACGCACATGGTCTTCCTCGCCAACCGAGACACCCCCGGTCGTGAGAATGACGTCGGCGCGCTCCGCGGCCGCTTCCAGGGCGGCGCGAACGTCGCCCGGCGTATCCCGGACAATGCCAAGATCAACCACTTCAAAGCCCCAGGCCTGCAGCAACCCGGCGGCGGTGTAGCGGTTGGAGTTGAAGATCTGGCCCGGGCCCTGCCTTTTGCCCGGCTCGACCAGCTCATCCCCGGTAGAAATGAGAGCCACGCGCAAGCGGCGGAAACTTTTTACTTTGGCCAGGCCGAGTGAAGCGATCTGGCCCAGGTCCTGGGCGCGCATGCGACCGCCACGTTGGAGCACGACATCGCCCCTGGCAATGTCCTGGCCACGCGGTCGAATGTTGGCTCCCCGTTCGGGCAGCGTTCTGATGACCACAGCGCCGTCCGCCCTCGCCCGGGTGTGCTCCTGCATGACGACGGTATCGGCCCCGGCCGGCAAGCCCGCACCCGTGAAGATGCGCGCCGCGGTGCCGACCTCCAGGGGAACCGGCGTGGATCCGGCGGTGATTCGCTGGGAAACCGCCAGCGCCTGATCCGGCCCGGCCCAGTCAGCGTGGCGCAAGGCATAGCCATCCATGGCGCTGTTGTCGGCCGGCGGCACATCGATGGGTGCCGCGATGTCTTCGGCCAGAACCCGCCCCAGCGCGTCGGCAGTGGCCACCGATTCCGGCTCAACCCGTAGGCTCGCTGCCGCCAGCAAGCGGGCAATGGCGTCTTCAACGGTGAGCATTCATCGAAGCAGCGAGATGCTGCGGGGCTCGCGACCGGCGCTGAACTGCTGGGTAACCTTTTGAATCCCTCACAATGCCATGCGCATTTCCGGGATGACGTATGCGGTTAATGTGGATGGACACCGCTGCCCTTCCGCGTGATGGCGACGAAATTGCACGGCCGATGTCGGCTATCGAGCTGTTCAGCCAGAATCCCGTTCCACGCCGTGCGACACGCGCCGGTCGAGCCGGGCAGACAGAACACCAGCGTCTGGTTGGCCAGGCCGGCAAAGCAGCGCGATTGCACCGTCGAAGTGCCGACGTCCTGGTACGAGAGCTGGCGAAACAACTCACCGAATGTGTCGATCGGGCGATCGAACAGCGGCATCAGGGCTTCCGGCGTCGAATCACGCCCGGTCATGCCCGTCCCGCCGGTGGTCAGCACCACGTCGATCCCCGGGTCGGCAATCCACTGGGAAACGACCGCGCGCATGCGGTAGATGTCATCGGGACAGAGTTTACGGGCAGCCAGCCGGTGGCCGGCCAGCTCCAGCAATTCCACCAGCGCGTCGCCCGATGTGTCGTTGTCCGTGGTGCGGGTATCGGAAAGCGTCAGGACCGCAATGTCGAGCGGGATGAATTTGTTTTCCTCGGGCACAACTGCGACCCCTCAGAGTTCCCGCTCGGCCTGCTGTAACTGAGCCGGGGTGTTGACGTTGAAGAATGGGTCCGGTGCGCCTGCATACGGTTCCGGCCATTCCAGTACAGCCACCGGGTGGACGTCGAGGAACTCCTTGAAACCCTTCATGCCCGCCTGCACGGCGTCTTCCACCGCCGGGATGAGCTTTGTGCTCCACAGCCCGCACACCGGGTGCAACTGCCCCCGAAATCGTGGCACGCAGCCCAGGGACTGCTGGGACTTCACATGTAGCGCGAGTCGGCCGACTAGGTCGGTTGGAATGAAGGGCGTATCGCAGGGCGCCAACTGCAGCCATTCCGCGTCACCGCGGGAGTGCAACCAGCGCAGCCCGGAAAGCAGTGCCGCGAGCGGGCCATTTTGACCCGGCTCCGGATCCTCGATCTGTTCAAGCGCCAGCGTGTTGAACATGGCGTTGCGTTCATTGACGCTCAGGGCCAGCGCCATCAATTGTGGTGACAGCCGTTCG
>JBFHEJ010000030.1:0-12983 GCA_041584255.1 Lysobacterales bacterium | reverse complement strand
GGCGCACGCCCAGGACCTGCTCGGCAATGGGGCGCACGATAAAGGGAAACATCACCAGAGACAGGAGGATCAATGCCGCGGTGGCGGGAGGCGGATCATCCCGGATTTCTTCGCGGCGCTGCAGCGTGTCGAGGATGTCCGGCAATGCGCCACCAAGACGAGGTGCAAGGTGGCCCGCGAAGTGCGCCTGCATGGTCCCTCCGGGAAGCATCACTTCCCGCAGAACGAGGTAGGGCAGCCCCGGGTGCCGCGCGATCGTCGACATCAGCGTCCGGACAATGAAGTCGGGCGATGCCTCGCTGGTCGCTTTGAGCGTTTCGATCGCCTCGGCCAGGGGTTCCACCGCTCTTTCGAGCACCGTCCTGAGGAGAACCTCCTTGCTTCCGAAGTAATAGTGGATCATCGCCGGCGTTACTCCGGCGGCGGTGGCAATGTTGCGAACCGGCGTGGCAGCGTATCCCTGGCGGGCGAAAAGGTCTTGAGCGACATCGAGGATGGCTGCGCGTACATCGCCTGATGATTCGGCCGCGGGCCGGCCGCTGCGGTTTGATTGGTGCGGTATTTGTGGCTTTATTCCGGGCATGGACTTTGGTGACCTTGTGTACCTTCAAAAATATTAATCAAACGTTTAATTAATTACAAGCAGCCAGCGGCCGGTTTGGAGTTTGCAGGCAGCAGCGACGTTGATTTCCTGGCCGTTGCGGCTCGCTCGGCGGCCCGGAAGTTGGCGGGCTGCAGCGCGCTGCTGCAGGAGAGCACGCATCGGTTATGATGCGTATCTGTTTTCAGTGGTGTGAAGCGCCTTCCAACGGGTCCTGCATGAAGGAATTCAGGAACTTCATCAACGGCGAGTTTACGGCCTCCGCCGGTGGCAAAACCTTTGACAATCGCGACCCGGTCGATAACAGCCTGATCGGTCCCGTTTATGAAGCCGGTCAGGACGAAGTGGATGCAGCGGTTGCCGCCGCGCGGTCGGCATTACGTGGTCCCTGGGCCAGGCTCGGCCGGCAGCAACGCAGCGAATTGCTCAATCGCGTGGCTTCGGCCATCGAGGCGCGCTTCGATGAATTCCTGGCTGCCGAGTGCCGCGACACCGGCAAGCCCCGCTCACTGGCGTCGAAGATTGATATCCCCCGTGGCGCCGCCAACTTCCGTGCTTTCTCGGAGTCCCTGGGCAGTCATCCCACAGAAAGTTTCCGCATGGACACGCCGGACGGGCGCGGCGCGGTCAATTACGGCCATCGCTCGCCGAAAGGCGTGATTGCCGTGATCTGCCCGTGGAATCTTCCGCTGCTGCTGCTGACCTTCAAGGTCGGGCCGGCGCTGGCGTGCGGCAACACCGTGGTGGTCAAGCCTTCCGAGGAAACCCCGGCAACGGCAACGCTGCTGGGTGAAGTGATGAATGACTGCGGGGTGCCGCCGGGCGTGTTTAACGTGGTCCACGGCTTCGGTCCTGACTCGGCCGGCGAGTTGCTCACCTTGCATGATGGGATTGACGCGATCACGTTCACCGGGGAGACCAGGACCGGGGAGATCATCATGCGGGCCGCCTCGGTCGGACTGCGCAACATTTCGATGGAATGCGGCGGCAAGAACCCGGCGCTGATCTTTGGCGACTGTGACATGGAAAAAGCCGTGGAAGGTACCTTGCGATCGGCATTTCTAAACACGGGCCAGGTTTGCCTTTGCACTGAGAGGGTCTATGTTGAACGGCTTGTTTTCGAGCAATTCGTCGAAGCCCTGAAGCAGGGCGCGCAAAGGCTCAAGGCCGGGCGGCCCGAGGACGAGTCCACCGATTTTGGCCCTTTGATCAGCCTGGGGCACAGGGAAAAGGTGCTCTCCTATTACCGCCTCGCGCAGGAAGAGGGCGCGGAAGTGATCACGGGCGGCGGTATTCCGGATATGGGAGAAGCGCTCAACGCCGGCGCCTGGATCGAACCGACCATCTGGACCGGGCTCGATCATCAGGCGCGTATTGTGCGAGAGGAAATTTTCGGGCCCTGCTGCCATGTTCAGCCCTTCGATGACGAGGAAGAGGCTATAGCGCTGGCCAACGACACCCGGTATGGCCTTGCCGCGGCGATCTGGAGCGAAAATTCAGCTCGGGCGACGCGCGTGGCCGAGTCTTTGGAAGTCGGCATCGCCTGGATCAACAGCTGGTTTCTGCGCGATCTGCGAACCGCCTTCGGCGGCGCCAAGCAGTCCGGGATTGGCCGCGAGGGGGGCGTGCACGGCCTCGACTTCTATACCGAACTGAAAAACATTTGCGTTAAATTGTGATCCGGCGCAGGCCTGTAAAATTTGTCATCCGGTGCGGTCTGACAATCGCTGCCGCCACTGCGGCCATCGCCGATGCGCAGCTTACCGAGGGTCCGGCGTGGACGTTTACGGAGCAGGCGGCGGCAGTCGGACTTGCGTACGCGCATGCCTATGATGACGAGCTGTGGACCCAGGAATGGCACCACATTGCCGGCGGCCTGGCCATTGGAGACTTGAACGGCGATGGCTGGGACGACATCTTTGCGGTCACCGGAAACTCATTCACTGGGGGTACCAACACAAACCCCAACAAGCTGTTCATATCCAACCAGGACGGCACCTTTATGGAGGCAGCTGCATCCTGGGGCTTGAGTTCGGCCGACCTTCACTCTGCAGGTCCGTTGATCTTCGACTTCAACGGCGATGGCTCCAACGATCTGATCATTGGCGGTGTAAACGGCAATGCGCTGGTCGATCCCGGCCGGGTTCGAGCCTACCGCAACAATGGGGCGGGTTTATTCACGGACGTCACGGCGTCTTCCGGGCTGTTCAACCCGCTGAACACCTCAACGAATTTCAGCGCTGCTGCGGCCGACATCGACCGGGATGGCGATCTTGACCTGGCAGTGACCCATTGGAACGACTTCAACGAAGCACAACTTCTCATCTACACCGCCAACGGATTTTTCACCGACGTCACCAATTCGCATCTGGTTGGCGGGACCGATCCGGAAATGACATTTACTCCGACATTTGCGGATGTCGATGCCGACGGTTGGGTAGATCTGCTGTTCAACAGCGATTTTCTCGTCGCGGTGGCCCAGGGTGGCGGCTCGCGCTATTTTCTGAACGATGGCACGGGTGTCATGCTGCAACAGGACCGCAGCGCGCTCACGGACGAAAACGGCATGGGCGGAGCAGTCGGCGACTTCGATAACGACGGCGACCTCGACTGGTTCAGCTCGTCCATATACGACAGTGACGGATTCGCGGAAGCCAACTGGGGTGTCAGCGGCAACCGGCTGTATGTCAATGACGGAAACGGCAACTGGACCGACGTGACGGATGCCGCCGGCGTGCGCGAGGGGTACTGGGGTTGGGGCGCTTGTTTCGCCGATTTCAACAATGACATGCACCTAGACCTCTACCACGTCAACGGCTTCCTGGCCTCCGCCTTCACCAGCGAAGACGAGTTCGACGATGACCCTGCGCGCATGTTCATCAATGACGGGGACGGCACGTTCACAGAGCAGGGGGCGGCTTTGGGCGTGGATGACACGGGACAGGGCAGAGCCATCCTCTGCTTTGACAACGAGCGTGACGGCGACATCGATATCCTGATCAACAACAACAATGGTCCATCACGCTTCTTTAGAAACGACGCGGACAACGGCAATCACTGGATCGAAATCAAGCTGGTTCAGCCTCTGCCCAATCGTTCGGCGATCGGTGCCGTGATCCGGGTCACAGCGGGCGGCGTGACGCAAATGCGCCAGGTATTGGCCGGAGGAAACTTCGCATCTTCCCATCCCACCGCCCAGCATTTCGGGCTCGCCAGCCACGACACCATCGACATCATAGAAATTACCTGGCCGGATCAGACCACCAAGACGCTCACGAATGTGGTGGCCGACCAGTACCTGGTCGTCAATAAGATCACCCTGTCGTTCCAGGATAGCTTCGAATAGACCTAAATCAGCTCGAGCGCCTGGCGGGCCAGCGGCTGAACCATGCTCCCGAGTTCCAGGGCCCTGGCATTGGAAACATTCCCATCCTGGGCGCGCTTGCGCACGCCCTGAAGGATCGCCGCCAGCCGGAAGAAACTGAACACCAGGTAGAAGTTCCAGTTCGGTATGCCCTCGATGCCCATGCGCTGGCAATACATTTCGACGTACTGGTCTTCGCTTGGGATGCCCACCGATGGCCGGTCCAGACCCCCCAGGCCCGGAATCATCCCTTCACTGTTGAAACGCCATTGCATGCACTGGTAGGCGAGATCGGCATAGGGGTGCCCCAGCGTCGACAATTCCCAGTCGACCAGAGCGAGTACTTCAGGTTTGTCCGGGTGAAAGATCATGTTGTCCAGTCGGAAATCACCGTGCACGAGGGCAATTCGGCCGTCGTCCCGCGGCGTGCTGTCCTCCAGCCAATCAATGACGGCGTCCACTTCTTCGATGGTCCCGGTTTCGGTGGCGCGGTACTGCGCGGTCCAGCGGCTGACCTGTCGCTCGAAATAATTCCCCGGCTTGCCGAAGCCGGCCAGCCCGGCAGCCGCGATGTCGACCCCATGTACCGCCGCGAGCAGGCGGTTCATGGCATCAAAAATCGGCCACCTTGCGTCTCGATCCAGCTCTGGAAGCGCCGGATCCCACATCACCCTCCCTTCGACGTACTCCATCAGGAAGAAAACGCTGCCGATCACCGATTCGTCCTCGCAAAGGTGGTAGGTGCGCGGCACCGGCACGTCTGTAGCCGCAAGAGCCTTCATCACCCGGTATTCCCGGTCAACTGCGTGCGCCGACTTGAGCAGTTTGCCGGGCGGCTTGCGCCGCAGCACGTAATTTCCGCTGGCCGCCTCGATCAGGTAGGTGGGGTTGGATTGGCCATGCGCGAACTTGGTGGCTTTCAGCGGCCCGCGGAAGCCCTCCACCGCACCCTCGAGGTGGGCGGCAAGCCGCTCGTTGTCAAATTCGAACCTGATCGCCGGACTACTCTCTGTCTTTGTTGATGTGAACGCCGTCAACGGTGTTGGACGTCACTTCGAGCTCGAAATCAGGGGTTCCGTGGCGCTTCTTGACCAGCACGTCCTCGCCGTCGTCGCGCTCGACGTGGTAGCTGACTTTCGGCAACTGCGCTTTGAGACCTTTCATAACCCTCCTGGCAGTTTCGCGGTGCACGAAATATACCAAAGGAAACTTGGCCAATAACCCCGCAATGCAACGAAGGCATGACCCGGTTCAGATGCGAGTTTCTGCGCCGATCCGAATTCTGATCATGCCCAAAAACGCCCCGGCAGTGGTTTCGCGGTAACCTTTGGCGGCAAAATGGCTCGCGGTAAGGACACAATGAAAGCTCAGGATCATCATGAATAAGGCAGTCGTCGAAGGCAATCCCCGGGAGCCGCGCCCCGTCCCGCTGGAGGATGCCGCGGCGCTGGGCATCCATCGGGTCATCGACGAGCACGGCGAGCTCAACGGCGACCTGCCGGACCCCAATCTCACCCGCGAAGAAGTCCGGCGCATTTACGAAGCGATGGCCCTGTTGCGGGCGATCGAGGCACGCGGCTGGAAGCTGCAGCGCTCCGGTCGGATCGCTTTTTGGATTCCCATGCAAGGCCAGGAGGGCTACCAGTGCGGGGCCGTGCATGCCCTCAACGACGAGGACTGGATCTTTCGGGGCCACCGTGAAATGGCCGGCTGGATCATGCGCGGCGCTTCGCTCGAGAAACTGTTTGCGCAGTTTTTCGGCGCCCGTGACGAACCGCTGCGGGGACGCCGTCTGCCGTGCCTGATCGGCGACCGCAGCATCAACCTGGTCTCGCCGGCCACACCGGTGGGCTCGTTTCTGCCGCATGCCCTGGGTGCCGCCTGGGGGATGAAGCTCAAGGGCCTCCAATCCCGGGTCCTGTGTTTTTTCGGCGACGGCGGCACTTCACGCGGCGAATTTCACTCGGCGATGAACTTCGCCGGTATCCATCGCCCGCCGGCCATTTTCATCTGCGCCAACAACTGCTGGGCGGTGACCACGCCGCTGGAGTGTCAGACCGCTTCCGACGACTTCGCCAGCAAGGCGGACGCCTACAAGGTGTGCAACCTCAGGATCGACGGCAACGATCCGCTGGCGGCCTATGCCGTCACTCGTGAGGCGCACGAAAAAGCCGGGGAAGTCGGCACCACGCTGATCGAGGCGGTGACCTATCGGTTGGGGTTCCACACCTCGTCCGACAATCCTGACCTTTATCGCAAGAAGGCCGAGGACGAAGCCTGGGCCAAGTGGGATCCGATCAGGCGCACGCGTTTGTACATGCAAGGCAGGGATTGGTGGTCGGATGACGACGAGTCGTCAATGCAATTGAGGTTCGAGAGCAGCATCCAGGCCGCGATCGAGGCCGCCCAGGCCATGGCCGTTCCCGGCCCGGAAGATCAGTTCGAGGCCCTTTATGCCGACACAGACTGGATCCTCGAACAGCAGCGCGAGCGGCTGCTGGCCGACCTGGACGAGGGCGCGTCGTAATGGCGAAGTTGAATGTCCTCCAGGCCCTCAATGCGGCCATGGCCTGGGAAATGGACCACGACCCGGACGTTATATTGCTGGGCGAGGACGTCGGGGTTGCGGGCGGGATATTTCGCGTCACCCGCGGCTTGCAAAACCGCTTTGGCCGCGAGCGTGTCATCGACACCCCGCTAGACGAAAAGGGCATCGCCGCCCATGCCGTCGGGCTCGCCATGGCCGGCATGAAGCCGGTGGCGGAAATCCAGTTCTCCGGTTTCATCCATGACGCTCACGAACAGATCATGTTTTGCGGCGCGAAGATGCGCTGGATGACCGGCGGCGAATATTCCTGCCCGATGGTCATTCGCGCGCCGTCTTACGGCGGCATCATGGGCGGTTTCTGGCATTCCCAGAGCGTCGAGTCGTACTACATTCACGGCGGCGGCATCAAGATCTTGTCGCCGAGCACGCCGCGTGACGCCTACGGACTGATGTTGGCCGCCATCCGTGACCCCGATCCGGTCCTGGTCGTCGAGCCGGTGCCGCTCTACCGCGCCGCGCCCGAAGAAGTCGAAGACAACGGTCAGGCGTTGCCCATCGGGCCGGGTGAAGTCGTCCGTGAAGGCGGCGACATCAGCGTGGTCACCTACGGGCCCCTGCGCCACGACATCCTGAAGATCGCCGATGAAATGGCCGGCGAGGGCACCGAAATCGAGATCATCGATCTGAAAACGCTGATCCCCTATGACATCGGTCTGATCGTGGAATCGGTCAACAAGACCGGCAGGCTGGTGATTGTCCACGAAGCGTCCGAAACTCTGGGCTTTGGCGCCGAACTGGCGGCCCAGGTGCAAAAACGCTGTTTCGGCTACCTCGAGGCGCCGATCGAACGGGTGTGCGCCCCCGATGTGCCGTATTCCTACCGGGTCGGAGACGAATATTACAAACCAAACCGCGCGCGAATCCGTGCCGGCCTGCGCCGGACCTTGGAATTCAGTTTCTGAAGGCCGAACCAGCCCCGGGCACGGGGACGATTAAAGCCGGCCCGACACACGCCGAGCAAGTTCCAGCACAGCGTCGGCCCGGTCGGTGGCATCTGGCGCGTCTGGCCCAACCGTACTGAAGCTCAAGCTGATCATGAAACCGCGCTGCCGCCAGACGACGTCGACGCCTGCCATGGGGTGCCTGCGGATATATCCGCCATCTCCAAGATCAATCGGCGCCGAATCTTCCGGCTCGCTGTAGGCCATCGGGTCCCAGACCTGGAATTGCAGCAACTGCCCCGAGGTGTCGCTGTCCCACGACCACAGGCACTGGCTCACCATCGCGGCGCCGGTGGGACCGCTGTCGGCTTGGGCAGATTGTCCAAACAGTGCGCTGGCGTCTTGTTCGGACACCAACGAGCACGCGTCCGGCAGTGACGCAGCGGGGACGGATGCATCGGAAGGGGCTGCGGCAGGGGCGGATTCTTTCTCACCACAGCCGGATAACAGGAATACCAAAAGTGCCACCAGGATAGATATGACCCGAATGGGCGACATCGGCGCGACCTCCATGAGGCCAGTGGACATGTTCAGTCCAGCGTTGGCGTTGGTGAGTATAAACCACGCCAGGGGGAATCCGGCAAGGGGCGGTTTGATCCTTTCACCTGGAGGCGATCCGGTTGATTTATAATTCCCTTGCTCCGATCCGGACAAGCCGGGCTGGTCGCCCGGTCAAGGCCGCCAAGCGTACTCGACAATCATGACGGTGGATTGCGATCGGCAGTTCCGCCAGGTGGAGTTTGCATACGTGAAGTGGTTTGGCGATTTGCCGCCGGATTGCGAGATCACGCGGCACAGCGCGGCAGGAACCGAATGCGGTCCGGCGGCCTGCGCTTCTAAGCACACGCCTGAACCACTCGAAGCCGTTTCCGTCTCCCTGACCCGACGCCGATTCCTCCAGCTGTCCGGTGGATCGGTTGCCGTGCTCGTCGCCGGCTGCACCGGCGGCGAGGAAGAGAGCATTGCGGTCCCCGGCGCCACGACACGCCCTTCCTCTTACAACAGCCAGGACCTGCCATTTGCGGTGTGGCAGGAAGTACGCTCCGCGGTGCGCAGCAGTCCAGACCATCTCGTCGCCCGTGCCGAGGAAGTCGTGACCGGCGGTGATCCACAGGCCATTTTCGAATTCGTGCGCGACCGCATTTCGGTCCTCCCGCCACGGCCTGACGGCTTCTCGCACGCTTCAACCGATCGCGTCGGCGGGACCCGCGCAGCGTTGCGTTCCGGGTGGGGCACGCCAAGGGAACGGGCTGACCTCCTGGCTGATCTGTACCGCCGGGCAGGTTTCGAGGCTGAGGTAGTCGAAGGGGCTTACGCCGGTTCTTTCGACGCGGCCCGGATCCTGGCACCGCGCATCGACCTGACCTTTGCCCCCGCGGTGAACGAAGGCCTGATCCAACGCTGGCGGCAAGCGCTCCAGATCGAGCCGCGCCCGGCCGTATCGGTTGAGAATTACGACGCCGAACGGGCGCAGGCCGCACGGGACTTGCTGGCCGCCCTGCCGACCGGGGTCGGCGCCGCGGCAGACTTTCAGACAACGGCGCCCTCCCGGGTGGCCGCCGTCAAGGTCGTCGTTGACGGTAAGGAGATCATCGCCGACCCGTTGCTCCCAGACGCTGCGTTCGGCGAGCATCGACTCGAATTTGCGGTCAAGGCGCTGGCGGGAGGACCCACTGGTCAAATTGACGTGCGTCTCGAGGCCTCCCGCGCCTCAAGCCCGCACCTGCGCTTCGCGCTTGCCCAGGGCAGCTGGAACATCGAGGAAGCCGCTGGCCGGCAGATCGTCGCCGGATTTCTCCCGGCGGGAGACCTCGTTTCAGCTCTCGCGATGCCACCGGAACTGATCCACTCATTCACGCCTATTCTCGGCCTCGACGGTGCCGATCTGACTCCGGAGGAAGTGGCTGAGGGCGCCGTTGTCGGCGACACGATCAGCCTGTTCGGCGACGTGCTCTCAATAACCGATCCCGGCGGGGTGCCTCTGGTCAACGGGCAGCCAGTAGGCGCGTCGAATGAGGCGTCAGCCTCAACAGTCAACACCCTCGAGATTGTCACAGCACGCCCGTTTGGCTTTGGGTCGGTATCCCTGCGGGTCGCGGCGAGGGCATTGGACGGCAGCCCCGTCACCGACCTCCCGTCCGGCGCCTTTACGGTCGAGGACGAAGGCAAGCCGGTGCCCTTCCTGCTTACAGCGTCCAGGGCGCCTTCACCGCGCGTGGTACTGCTCTTCGATACGTCGCGTAGCCTGCCCGCCGAATTCCTCGACGACCAGGCCGCCGAGCTGGCGCGGGACATGGCCGCCGCAATTCTGAACATCCGCCCCGACGCCGTTTTCAAACTGGCCGGGGTGCTGCTGGGCACGGCATCGCTTTCTCCCACCTGGCTATCGGATCCCGCCGAGATAAAGGTTGAAGCCAGGCGAGTCATTGGTGACGGCTCCGAAATTTGGTCGTCTCTTGCGAATCTTCGGGCCGCTGATGCGAGCGTGGTCGTCCTGGTCTCGGATGCCCAGGCGACCGATGCCCCGGAGTCCAATGCCAACAGCCGGGCGTGGGTGGCCGCGGGCCCGCCAGTGGTCGTCGTGGGGGTGGGTGACTACGACGCCATCAGGGGTGAAGACATTGCGCGCACGTCTGGCGGCGTGGCCGTGCCATCGACCGAACGCTCCGAGGCGGTGGCGGTCATCGCAGAATTTCTTCAAATGCAAGAGGCCACGCCTTACCACTTTTCCTACCGCGCCCCCGCAGAGGGAACTGCGGTGCGGACGGTGCGGGTCGGCTGCGGTGGCAGGACTGCGGAAGCAACCTATGCGGTTCCCCCCGCGCCGGAACGCGGGCCGGCGGGCGGGCTTTCAGGGCTATACCTCACTGTCACCGTGCGTGGCCGGCAGGTGATACGAACCCTCGCCGGGTTGCCCGCAGAGGACGCCCGTATCAACTCGGTGGCTGATGCCCGGGTCCAGGAGGATGTCCGAGCAGCGCTCTTTGGCTCTGTGCTGCTGTCGGTCGAGGTGTCACCTCCAACTTTGGGTGTGTGGCTGGATGAATTTCTAACCGCCAAGCTCACAATCCGCCCACTTTGGGAAAAAATGGATGCGACCCTAGCGGAGCAGGTCGAAGCCCTGGGGTCGGGCGTGAAGCGCGTCCCCGCGGCACTGGGGTTCCTCCAATCGCCGCTTCCGAGCGCCACATTCCCGGTTGGGCCGCGGATTGTGCTGTTGGCGGAACGACCCGCATTCGGTCGCGGCGAGTTATGGCGGGCCGATATCCTCCAGGTGCCACCCGCCGTCACACCGAATCCCGACCCCAATCGGGCATTCGCTGAAACGCTCGATGCAACGATGACTCTCTCGTTGCTGGAGCGTGACCTTTTCCAGGACTCCGCAGCCGCACGGCTTGCCGGGAGGCCTCTGGCTTACCTCGCCCCGTTCGTGCCGGCGCGCCGCGACGGCGCCCACGCTCAATGGGCCCGCCTGCTCGACGCTCATGCGTCCTATCACCGACTGGTGCCGGCCGATGAGGGTCCGTTCGCGTTTTGGGTGATCGACGCGAACGGGTCTGTGCTGGGTATCCTGCCTGATGCCAGCGGTGGTGGCAGTTCTGTCGCCGATATTGGCGCCTTGTGCCAGATGTACAGCCAGGCCGCCGCTGCCACACAGGTGGCCGGAGGTAGTTTTGGATTCCCGTTTGCGGCGTTCGTCTCCCTGTCCAAGGCCATCGCCCAAAAGATCCTCAAGGCGGCCGCGATCATTCGCACCCTCGAGGCCCCGGAGGTTCCGGCCGAGTGCGGCCCTCCGGGTCTGGGTGGGGTGGCGTGCGACCTCGCCAAGGACGCTCTCGGAACCTGGGGCAAGGTCGGTAAGCTCAACTATAAGCCTGTGGACACGGCCGATGACGTGAGTGAGGCTGCCGGGGCCGGGGGCATCGTCCCCTGTCCCTAGAACTCACCAGCCTCGAGCCTATAGACAGCTTGCTCATGAGCCGTTTACGAGAGGTCCTAAACCGTGGCACTCAGCTTTGGCTTGCGCTCCAGGCAACTGGCGGATAACTTGGCGCCCGGGAGAGGACGAAAGAGCTTCCTGTGTACCAATTCAAACTTCCAGACATCGGTGAGGGCTTGCACGAGGCCGAGTTGCTGGCGTGGGACGTCCAGGTGGGCGACACGGTGGCGGAGGGCGACTCCATCGCCCAGATCAGCACCGACAAGGTCAATGTCGAGTTGCCCTCGCCGTGCTCCGGCGTGATTACGGAATTGCCCTGGAGTCCCGGGGACATCATCCCGGTGGGGCAAGTCCTGGCCCGGATCGACGACGGCAAGACCAGCGGTGAAGCGTCGGAAGCGCAAGTATCGACGGCCAGCGTATCTCCGGCCCGCAGCCGCGAACAGGAGGCACGCCAACGTTTTAAAGCCGCCCCGGCAGTGCGTCGCTACGCGGCCGAAAAGGGCGTTGATCTGGCCCAAGTCCAGGCTACCGGGCCAGGCGGTGCGGTCACCCGGGCGGATGTCGACGCCTTGGCAGACGGCGAATCGTCGGCCGGGACGATTGACGAGGCGCCCGGCGTTCGCCGCATCAAGCTCTCCGGGCCGCGCCTGGCCGCCGCCAAGCGGCTGGAGGCATCGTCGCGCACCCTGGCTACTTCGGCGATGAACTTCGAGGTGCCGGCCGACGAAGTCCTGACCGAGTGCAGCCGCCTGGCCGGAGAGGCTGGATCCACGCGCGTGACGCCGCTCGCGGTAGTCGCCAGGCATGTCTGCCGCGCGCTGGCAGAGCACGCAAACTTTAACGCGGTCATCGACGAGCATGCCCGCGCATTGGACGTACACGACGCGGTGCACCTGGGGATCGCGGTAGATAGCGACGACGGCCTGCTGGTACCGGTCATTCTCGATGCGCACAGGCAATCCGCTCTGGAACTGGCGCGGGCGATTGAATCGGTGGCGAGCCGGGCCCGGGCCGGGGAACTGTCGGTAGCGGATTTCCAGGGCAGCACCTTCACCATTTCCAGCACCGCGAGTATCGAGGAGGCGACCATCACGGCCACCACGCCGATAATCAACTTCCCCAATGTCGCCACCCTGTGGGTCTCGCGCATTCGCGAGCGCCCGCGCGTGACCGATGGCACACTCGAGGCCGGGCCGATGATGAGTTGCGCGCTTGCCTTCGACCACCGCTTTATTCACGGCGCCGATGCGACCCGCTTCATCAATACGCTGGAAAATGCATTGCGAGGATCGCAGTAACGCGGGATTATCTCCCGTATGAATGCCCCCTTGACGACGGTTTCACTCAAGGCTCCCTACCTCGTATTCATCGGCGACACCCATGACCCGATTTACGCCAAGACGGGTTTCGGCCTGGTGCAATGGGTGCCTGACAAAGTCATTGGGCAACTGCGGTTGCCGGGCTGTGGGGTGCGTCTCGATACCGAAGATCTCACGCTGTCCGAGGCGGCGGAGCGCGGTGCGAGG
>JBFHEJ010000029.1:0-13069 GCA_041584255.1 Lysobacterales bacterium | reverse complement strand
TTAAATCTGCGCTTCCCTGCTCCGCATGCAAAAGCAATTTTGCATGCGAAGGCGGCTGCACGCGCCACGGCTTAGCCGACTAATTACGGACCTGTGGTCCCTGGATGGCTTCGGTTCTCGCCTGCGCTTCCCTGCACCTACTTCGGTGTGGAGATGCGATAACCCAAGCCGCGAACGGTCTCGATGAATGAACGCCCCGATTGAGCGCCAAGTTTCTTGCGCAGCCGCCCGATGTAGACATCCACCACGTTGGTCAGGGGATCCTGGTGCAATCCCCAGACGTTGTTGAGGATGCGTTCCCGGCTGAACAACGTATTGGGGTGGCTCATCAACAGTTCGAGGATGGTCAGCTCCTTGGGCGTCAGGTGCACCGGCACACCGGCCACCCGAACCTGCAGTTTGTTGCCATCGAATTCGACGTTTCCCGCCCTCAGGTTGGGCTGCTCCTGGCGCAACTCGGGCCCGCGACGCCCCAGCGCCTCAATGCGCGCCAGCAGTTCGTCGAACTCGAATGGCTTGGTCATGTATTCGTCCGCGCCCATGCGCAGACCCTTGACGACGTTGTCAGTGCCCTCCAGCGCGGTGAGCATCATTATCGGGGTGGTTTTTCCCTCAACACGGAGTTTCTGGCATACGTCCAGCCCGTGCATGGAAGGCAGCATCAGGTCCAACACGATGAGGTCAAAATCTCCTTCCAATGCCAGGCTCAGGCCCTCGGGGCCGTCTTCCGCCCACACACAGAAATGGCCCTCAGCGCGCAGCCCGCGCTCGATAAAGTCAGCGACGCGCGATTCGTCCTCGATGATCAGAATTCTCATGCACCTTCCCCGAGCGGCAGAATCACGGTCGCGACGATTCCCCCGCCTTGACGCGCTTCCAGCGTAATTTCCCCGTCATGCGCCTCGACGATCGCTTTGGCAACGGGAAGCCCGAGCCCGGTGCCGGACTCGTGCTTCTGGGCGCGCTTACTCCGGTAATACCGCACAAAGACATGCCTGAGTTCGTCTTCGGACAAGCCAATGCCCCGGTCGCTTACCGTTACCCGGACCGCGTCGGCTTCCAACTGGAGCGCCACCGTCACCTCACCCTTATCTTCCGAATATTTCACCGCGTTGTCGAGCAGGATGCCGAACACCTGGCGCAGCCGCCCGCCGTCGGCAAACAGCTCCGGGCCAGTGTCGGGAAAGTCACGCTTGATGACAATCTCCTTAGCCTGTGCCTTGGCGCTGAAGTCCTCGCACACCGATTCAAGCAGTTCCACGATGTCCGCCTCACCCGGATTGAGCCTCGGCTCGCCGACATCGGCGCGGGCGATGAACAGCAGGTCGTCCACCAACCGGGTGGTTTGCCGGGATTGCTCGAGGATACGTTGCAAGGCATCACGGTATGCTTCTCTGTTTTTGACCTTGCCACGCAGGGCGATTTCCGCCTCGCCCTGAATCACGGTCAGCGGCGTGCGAAATTCGTGACTGATATCGGCCAGCAACTGCCTTCTCTGGTCATCGATTGCGGCGAGTTGTTCGTTGCTCTTGGTCAGGGCGCGGGTGCGTTCCTCGACCACCGCTTCGAGCTTGACATTGGTTTCGCTGATTCGCTCACGGTGCTGCGCCAGCTCAAGCGCCATGGTGTTGAATTCTTCGCCAAGGCGGCGAAATTCCTTTTCCTTCAGTCGCGGAATGCGGTAGTTGAGCTGGCCCGTACTGAAAGCACTCGCTCCCTCGTGCAAAGCGCGCAGCGAATGGGTCAGATTCTTGGCAAACAACCAACCCATGACGATGGTAGCCAGAATCAGCACCACCACGAGCACTGGAAGCAGGTTGACGATGTACACCGCGACGTTCAGCGCGCCGAGCTGCGAACGTGTGGCCAGCCCCTGTTGCTCGGCAATCAGCGACTCGATCATCTGGTCAAACAGCTCGAGCAGTCCGGCATCGTACAGACCCCGCACCTCAGCGGCAACGGCATCGAACTCGCCAGCCTCGACGGCAACACGCACGTTTTCATGGATCGCCAGAATCTGGTCGAGGACGCGTTCGAGGTCAGCCAGTGACGACAAGCCGGCACCGGCGGGCTGCTCGCTGTTGTCACTGATTGGGGAGCCGAGATCGCGCCTGAGTGCTTCGGCGACCTCACGAACAGCCTGAACTTTCAGCGGCCATTGACTGGCGTCGTACGCAGGCCCTTCTGCCACAGCTGCATTCATGTCGTTCAACAGACCCGAAGTCTGCCGCGCCAGCGCCTGGTAATTTTGCAGTACGTCATTGGCGTGGGCAATCTGCTGAATGTCGTGCTCGTACCACTGCACGGTGTCTTGGAAATACCAGGCAAGCCCCAGGGTGACGAGCAACATAGCGCCAAAGGCCACGAAAAGCTTGCTGGCAAATCGCGTGCTGTACCCTGTGCCTTCCTTGCCAGTTGGCCGGCGCTTCCTTGGCATTTCTTCAACCCATGCAACCCCTTTAACAGCGATTATGCATTAAACAGAAAATTAGTTGAAACAAAAGGCTTTTTGTCACGCATCCCACGAGATTGTGACAATTTGCTGTCAGAGCGTTTCGGGCACACCGCGTCCAGTGGTTGGCGCCTCGTAAAATGCCGGTTTGTTATGGGAGATTCTGTGGGCAGAAATCATGTCGCGGCTGCCGCATCGGGCTGGATAACATCCGGTGCGCTGTTCCGCCTTCTGGTCACGAACGCGCTGCCCCTGATTACCGGTCCTGGGTCAGCGAAGGCACCACGGCCGCCGCCATGCAGGCCACGAGCCCTGCCACGGCCACCCAAATGACCAGCGGATAATTGTCCGCTCCCAGCAGGATGGCAACCGCTACCGGGCCCGAAGCAAGGCCTATCTTCGAGGCAATGCCGCCGAGGGCGGCCGGTCTTTTGAACACCGCGCGGCGGTACCGGTCGAATGCTGTCGACGCGTCAACTTCACAGGTACCATTTCCGCGATGACCAGTTACTGCGAAGTCTCAAACGGCCACCCGATTCACGGCCCGCACCACGACAATGAACACGGCTTTCCGGCCCGCTCGGACGATGAACTCTTTGAGCGCCTGATGCTGGAAATCAACCAGGCCGGATTGTCGTGGGAAATCGTCCTGAAAAAGCGTGCAACCATGCGCTCCGCCTATGCCGGTTTTCGCATCGACACAGTGGCGGCCTTCGGTGAGGCCGATCGCGCCCGGTTGCTGGATGACACCGGTATCATCCGCAACCGGCTCAAGGTCGACGCCGCGATCGAGAATGCGAAAAGGATTCAGCAGCTGCGCGAACGCCACGGCTCGTTTTCAGGGTGGCTCGACGCACATCACCCAAGCAACAAGGACGCGTGGGTTAAGTTGTTTCGCCAGACCTTCAAGTTCACGGGCGGCGAAATCGTCAACGAATTCCTGATGAGCACGGGCTACCTGCCCGGCGCGCATGAGGCGAACTGCCCGGTTTATGCCGAGGTCCTGGCCGCACGACCGGCCTGGGCCCGCGAGAGAGGAACATGAACCACCGAAACCACATTGCAGCCAGCGCATTCGCAGCCATCGTCCTGGCGTTTGCGGGCAACATTTTCAGCCAGGAAACACTGCCGGACGTTGAGGTGCGCAACCTGGTCGATGGGGTTTGGATCCACACCACCTACCGCACCCTGGAGGACGGCGCCACCTTCCCGTCCCACGGCCTGGTGGTGCGCGAAGGCGATGCGCTGACCCTCATCGACACGGCCTGGGGTGAGAAGGAAACCGAGCTGCTGCTGGACGCCATTGCCGTCCAGGTCGGCCTGCCGGTGACGCGCGCGGTGGTGACGCACTTTCATGGCGACCGCGCCCGCGGCACCGATGTGCTCGAGGCCGAGGGCGTTCAAGTCTGGGCCCATCCCCTCACGCGCCAGATCAGCATCGAAAAGGAATACGTGGTACCGGACCTGGCCTTCGAGGGCCTGGACAATCCCGGGGACGCAGTCGCATTCGGCGGCCTGGAAGTGTTCTACCCCGGCCCCGCCCACACTCGCGACAACATCATGGTCTGGCTGCCACAACAAAAACTGCTGTTCGGCGGCTGCGCGATTCGGGGCGCCGCCGACCAGGCGCTGGGTAACGTGCGCGATGGCGACGTCCGCCACTGGCCCACCGCCATGGCCTTGACGCACGCGCGCTACGGCAACGCCGAAATCGTGGTCTCCAGCCACGCCGAGCCCGGCGGCGCGGATCTCATAGGCCACACCGCCGAACTGGCGCGAAACGCTGACACCGGGAGCGAAACAGGGACAGACTAGGTCAAAGCCTGCTTCAGTCCTGTTCGATTTCTTCGCGGACGATGATCACCTTTTCGATCGGCTGGCCCTCGGACTCGAGCAATTCGTCGCCGTTGCCGACATCGCCGATGCGGACGAATTTCTCGCACTGCCCTGCGACATCGCAGTGAATCTCGACCTCCTTGTGCCCGGCAGGGCCGTGATCGTCGTGAATGGCGGGCGCGATGAGATCGCCGTCGACATAAACCTCAACGCCATCCCCGGTGCGCAACAGGTCAACGACGGTGCCGCTTTCGGTCACCACGGTTTCGGCCTCGCCTTCCGCCAGGTGGGAAATATCGGTTTCGGGCAGCACGAATTCATCGGTTTCCAGCGCGATGACCATCCGGGCGTCGTGGTCGTGTTGCGTGTGCTCGCCGGCGGTCGCGGTGATCGAAAGGGCCGCCAAGACAACAACGGCGAATAGGGTGTAAGCAATTTTCATTTGAGTTTCTCCAACGGCTGGTGACGCATAGTACAGTGAGACACGCTTGCAGCGGAAAGCGCTCTGCCTTTGCAGACGCCAAAACCCCCAAAAGCGTCGCAAAGCGGCCCGCTTGACATGTTCCGTCGCAAAAATGCCATACTCGCCTGACTCCGATGTGTGAACTATTTGCCATGAGCAGCCGCGTGCCCGCGGCCCTGACCTATTCGCTGCCGGAATTTTCCGAGAACGGCTCCAGCCTGCGCAGCAACCGCCATGGCTGGGGCATCGCGCTGAGTCGCGATCGCGACGCGATCCTCATCAAGGAACCCGAACCCGCCACCAACAGCCGCTGGGTGAGGTTTATCGCCGAGAACGCCATCCCGGCCAAGGTGGCGATCGCCCATGTGCGGGACGCCACCCGTGGCGCCCACACCATGGAGAACACCCACCCCTTCCGACGCGCGCTGGGCAAGCGGACCCACCTGTTCGCCCACAATGGAACGCTGGAGGACATTGAGAATCGCTACGACCCACGGGCCCATCACTACCGCCCGATCGGCGAAACTGATTCCGAACTGGCGTTTTGCGTGCTGCTGTCGCAACTCAAAGCGGCGTACGATGAGGATGACCTGCCGCCGCTCGACACGCGGTTCGAAATCTTCGCCGCTTTTTGCGCGGACATGCGCCAGCTCGGACCGTGCAATTTCCTCTATTTCGATGGCGACGTTCTGTTCGTCCACGCCCACCGCCGCTACCACGAGCTCAACGGCCAATTCGAAGGGCCTCGCCCGCCCGGCCTGCAGATCCTGCGATGCTGGACGTGCGCGGCCGGCCCCGAGGTGCATACCGCCGGACTCGATCTTGCCATGCGCGATCTGCACACCACGCTGGTCGCCTCGGTGCCACTCGACGACCAGGCCTGGCAGCCGCTGCCCGAAGGCGCGGTGCTGGCCATCAGGGACGGCGAAATCCTGCGGTCCGAGGGCGCCGGAATCGAGTCTGCTGATGCCGGCCAGACCGCGCCCCCTGCCAGCACCGAACAGAACTGATCTGACCGAGCGGGGAAATACCATGCAAAAAGCCTCGGAACTGTTCATCCGCTGGCTGGAGAATGAAGGCGTGGAATACATATTCGGCATTCCGGGTGAGGAAAACATCGGCGTGATGGACGCCTTGCTGGACAGCTCCATCCGTTTCATCACCACCCGCCACGAACAGGGCGCCGCAATCCTAAGCCTCAACGGCGACGAGGGCATTCATCGCCTGCTCGACATCATGTACGCCGGCCGGCCCATCCCCACGCTCTCACGCGCGGTGCGCAGCCACCCGACGGTGGCGGAGCTGCTCCCCACCGTACTGCAGGACCTGAACCTCTGGATTGACTCATTTTCCCGGCTTCGAGTATCGGTTGACCTGTGTCATGCCGGCACAGCAGACATTGTGATTGACTGTACGCGGTGGGATTGCGTTCGAGCCCAATCAGCCCCCACCAGGAAGGTCAACGATGCCAAGCAAAATCCTTTTCGTCGCCACGATTGTGACCGCTTGGGTGTGCCTGACGGCGCCACAGCCCGCCATGGCACGCTGCGAATACAAGCAGGGCGAAACCAAGTACCTCGACTGGGCCAGGTGCCGCTATGGCGATGACGCCATCATTTCCGTTGACCTGCCCGAGGGCGTGGGCTGGGACCAGTGTGTCTACCAACTCGAAGCCTTCCGGCCGCCAAAACTGCTGGCCGTGACCAAGGACGATAACGGCATCGAGGAGCTCAGTGTCAACGACCGCAGCCAGCTCGGCAACCCCTGCTATCTCACCAAGCAGAGCTGCGACAGGGCGCTTAAGGCCAGCGGCCAGTACTAGTCGGCCTCAGCAGCCAGGCTCGGGGTAGCGCGCTCGATCAGGACCGCTGCCGCATGGCGCGCAGTCCGCGCACTGTCCGGACGGCCCGACACCTGCGCCGTGACGATCGCGCCCTCCAGCAGGATGGCCAGCGAAGCGGCCACCTCCCCCGGGGTTTCGAGACCGGCCTCAGACGCCAATTCGACGAAAAACGCCAGGAGCTGGCGCTTGAAATCCTTGCAGGCATCGCGAATCGGCGTGTCGGGTTCTGAATACTCACCCACCGCGTTGATGAACATGCAGCCGTAAAACTTGTTATCGCCGAACCAGGCCTGGGCCACATCGAAGATGGCCAGCAGGCGTTCGCGCGGCGTCGGCGCGGAGGCCTGCACCGCCTTCATGAAGTTGTTGCGAAACAGGCCGTCATGGTGCCGCAGCGCGGCCAGGATCAATTCTTCTTTGGAGCGGAAGTGGTGGTACATGGTCTTTTTCGAGACGTGCGCGGCATGCGCGATGCGGTCGATGCCGACGCCGTGAAAGCCGTGGGCATTGAACAGCTCGATGGCCGTGTCGATCAGTTGTTGTCGTTTGGCCGAATTCATGTATACCAGTCTGTTACGTGCCTGTAAACCGAGTAATACCCGTATCTTAGCCTATTTAGCCGATAAATTGAACAAAAATGGCACAATAGTTTACGTACGACTTTCCAAATGACTTGACAAAGGTAACTGATCGGTTTACTGTTAGGCCCGGTAAGTAAACAGATCGGTTAACTTTAAAACCAAGGAGATCTTCAATGAGTAACACCAGAATCCAGCCTCTTCCCAGCGACACTTCAGGCGAAGCGGGCGAAGTCATGAACGCGGTGAAGCAGAAGCTCGGCAAAGTGCCCAACATCATGGCCACATTTGCCCATTCCCCCGCGGTGCTGAAAGCCTACCTCGCCTACAACGAAGCGCTGGCCAAAGGCGAACTGTCGGCCGGGCTGCGCGAGCAGATCGCCCTGGCGGTAGCCGGCAAGAACGCTTGTGACTATTGTGCCTCGGCGCACACGGCGATGGCCAAGGGTGCCGGGGTGGAGGCCGATGAGGCGACAAGGAATCTCGACGGCCGCGCCACTGACGAGCGCACCGCGAGGATTCTCGCCTTCGCCCAGTCGGTCGTCGACAAGCGCGGGTGGGTCGACGATAGCGAGGTCGCGGCATTGCGCAAGGCTGGAATTACCGATGGTGAACTGGTTGAAATCATCGCGACGATCGCGATCAACATCTTCACCAATTACTTCAACCACATCGCCGGTACGGAAATCGACTTCCCGGTGGTGAAAACCGACAGCGAGCGTCGCGCCGCATAACCGCGCAAACGCAGGGCATCAAAAAGCCGCGCCCACGGGCGCGGCTTTTTGCATTTACGGCTTACGCAAACCGCCTAAAGCCGACAAGGCCCAAACCCAGCATCAGTAATGCCAGCAAGGCCAGCCCATAGGGGCTCAATACCGGTATGCCGGCATAGAGCCGGGTATTGACGATGGTGCATTCGCCACCTTGCCCCGGCGCCAACAGGATCGCGGCACAGTCATCGACATCCTGCAGCACACCCACCAGGGGTTCCTCGGTAACCGAGCAAGAGGTGGTGCCGTCCCAATCCGGGAACACCAGGAATACACCCGGGTTGCCAGGGTCGATGACGGCTTCGATACAGCTGTCACCGCCGCAGACATATCCATTGACGATACTGCCATTGTCGCAACGCAGCGTGATGCTGACCCACAGGGGAGACTGGAATCCCGGATTTTCGTCGATCCATTCCTTGTTCACGGTGACGTCGACCGGCAACAAAGTGTTGGTGATCTCGCACAGGTTTTGGTCTCCACCGTCGACCGCCGTGAAGAAGCAACCGTCATCGCCGGCTCCAGACGCGCTTTGTCCGCTGGCCATGTAGCTGGGCTGGTAACCCGGTGGAACGGATTCGAAGACTTCGCAGTCCATCGTGCCCGAAATGAAATCACCCACCACGAAGGTCACGCCGTCGCCCTCGGCGATCAGCGTGGTCTGTTGCAGCGGCAGGCCCGTATTGCACTGGATCGTGACCTCGACTTCAGCCGGATTATCGTCGCTGAAGTCTTTCGTTACCTGGAACGCTACACGTGTCTCGGCATTGGTGATGGTGCACTCGGTGTCATCGTCACTGGGCACGACCAGCAGGTTGTTACAGGTCGAACCGACCTCGTTGTAGCCGGCCGGCGGCGCCGGCTCTGTCACGTTGCAGGTGGCGCCATCCCATGGGAAGTTCGATAACAGGAACTCAGCCGGGACTCCCGGACTGGCATTCGGGTTGATCACGCTGAGCGTGCCTTCGCCGCCGCATTCAGCCGCAAACGTGACCGACGGACCCATGCCCCCGATGTATTCTTTGAACGCCAGGATGGTCACCGGGTCCTGCTGATTGAAGATCAGGCAGTCGCCATCCACCGCGTCGGAAATCCCGCGGTTGGCGTCATCGCACGTACTGCTCGCCGGCACCATGGTGTAGCCCACCGGATCCGCTTCCGTGGCGGTGCAATTGGTGGTGCCGTTGAAGTACTTCACGGTTGTGACGAAGTCCGTGTTGAGTGAAGCATTTCCACCGCCCGGCGGGTCATAGGTAATGCCGGGGCCGCCACCCTCATCGATACAAACCGGCGTGTTGATCATCACGCCCAGCACCGGGTTCGAGTCGCTGAATTCCTTGTCCACCGTGAACAGCGCCTCGGTGGGCCGGTTGGTGATGGTGCACTCCGGACCGGGATCCACGTCCGGCTCGACTGCAATCGCATCACAGTCGTTCGCAATTTCGACGTAGCCGGGCGGCTCTGTTTCGGTCGCGCTGCACGTGATGCCCTTGCCCCCCGGGAAGCCGGAAACCATAAAGGTCGCCACGCCGCCAACGGTCTCGACGTCGATGCCGCCGTTGGGCTCAACGTTGCCGTTGTCACAGATCAGGGTCACCAGGACCTCCGGATCGCCCAGTGGGTGATTCTCCGTGTAGGCCTTGTTGACACGCACCGTGGTGGTCCCCTCACCGGCGATGGCCAAATCGTCGACCGCATCCTCGAATGCAGAGCGCAATCCTCCCATCACAGCGGAGAAGGAACTGGTGGTGTTCGGATAAATGCCAGACGTAGCGGGGGCCGGCACCTGCAAGATCACGGAGAACGTGCAACTGGTCAGCGGATCCAGGGTTCCATTCGAGAAAGTAAGGAAGGTGTTGCCGTCGGAACCAGAAAGCTGAGAGCCGGCGCCGCAGATGTCGTTCTGGGGCAGCCCGGTCGCCGCCAAACCATTCAGGTTGTTATCCAGGTCGTCAAAAAACAGGATGCCCGTGGCCTGCAAGTCGGAGGTGAGATTTTGCATGGTGAACTCCAGCGTCACCGTTCCACCGGCAGCCGCCGGGTCATCGGTGAATGACTTGCTCAGGGCCAGCCCCGCCACCCGCAGCACGTCGCTGGCAGCGTTGCCGCTCACATTCAGCCCCGCCGCCGTGGCGTTCACCTCGGAGGTGATGTTGGTATATGGCCCGGGAATGGCGCCGGCGGGCACCTGGAAGCCCACCTGGAAGGTGCAAGCGGTTGCCTGGGAGACACTCGCGCCACTCAGCGTCACGATATCGGTGCCACTCACGGTGGAGCCGGGCCCGCACACGTCGTTTTGGGGCAAGCCAACGGCCTCCAGGCCGGTCAGTGCAGCGTCGAGGTCATCGGTGAAGCTGACGTTGGTGAAATTGTCGTAGCCGTCGCCATCGACCTGGCCGTTACTGTCGTTCGACACGGTGAATTCAAGCAATCCGGTGCCGCCGGCAGCCACCGGATCGTCCACGAAGCGCTTATAAAGTTGTGGCCCGGCGACCACGTCCAGGGCGTCGCCTGCCGGCGGGCCCACCACCGGCTCGGCGTTCACCAGCCCGGTCACGGTGCTGGTTGCATTGTCAAACCGCCCTTTTGGCGCGGTGGGGAGCACATCCAGGTCAATGGAAAAGGTACAGGAAGCGCCGGCTGCCAGGCTGCCGTCGGACATCGACAACCGCGCCGGATTCCCTCCGCTACCACTAATGAAGGTGTTCGGGGTGAATAAAAATGTTGAGCCGGGACCGCAGCTGCCATCCGCGGGAACCATGCTGGCCGTGTGCATGATCACGTCGAAGTCGTCGCTGAATTCTATGCTCGTGAGTTCGAAAACATCGCTGGCGTTGGTGATGGTGAACTCGAGCGTCGCCGTGCCGCCGGCGCCAACCGGGTCGCTGGTCCAGGTCTTGGTGATGACTGGTGACGGAGACACGAACAGCACGTCCCTGGCGCCGTATGCGGGGAGCGTGCGAACAGCACCACGCATTCCACCCACGGTGGCCGATACCAGGGAGGTCTCATTGGGATAAGCCCCGCTGGCGGCCCCGGCCGGCACCAGCAGGTCGACGCTGAAGGTACAGCTTTCCTCCGGCCCCAGGCTGGCGCCCGCGAGGGAAACCACGCCGGTGCCCGAGAGCGATCCGCCATTACAGACACTCAGCGGCAACCCCACGGCTTCGAGACCACTCAAGGTCGCGTCGAGGTCATCGCTGAAGCCGATATCGGTTGCCGATTCGGTACGGCTGAAGTTCATCAGCGTGAATTCCAGGGTGACCACATCGCCCGGCGGCACCGGGTCATCCATGAACTCCTTGACGAGGTGCACCGGGTGCGCCAAGCCATTGACCCGGGCACTGGCATGGCCACTGTTCAATTCAACGAGGCCGACAGTCGATGTCAACGGGCCGGAAACATTACCCAGCAGCCCGACGGCCTGCACCACCACGTCGACGCTGATGGTGCAGAATTCCGCTGCGGGCAGGCTGGCCTGTCCCGCGAACCCGTCATACAAAATAACGCTGCTCCCCGGCTGTGCGTCGAGCGCGTCAAAAAGGCTTGGGCAGTCGGTCGACGCATTGGACGGAGACGCAACCACCATGCCGTTGGGAAGTTCGTCCACGAAGAACATGTTTTCCACCTGCTCAACATTAGCGGTGTTGTCGAGCGTGAAGACCAGCGTGACGCGCTCCCCGAACAGGACATCGAAGGCGGTGAAAAACTTGCTGAACCCGGGGCGATCGGTCACCACGGAAAGATCGGCGCTGGCGGTCCCATGGGACCCGACATTCGAAGTCAGCACCCCACTGACGTTGATGTGGGTTCCGACGGTGGCGCTGCTGACATCCACGCTGATACTGCATTCACTACTGGCAGGCACGACTCCGCCCGTAAAGGTAATCGTGGTGCCACCCGAAGGCGCGGTCACGACTCCCCCGCAGCTCGACCGGGCATTCGGGAAACTGCTGATGACAACGCCCGCGGGCAACGTGTCGCTGAAGGCGAGTTCCAGCGCCGGATTGATGGGGTCGCCATTGCTGATCACAAAGGTCAGGGTGCTGGTTGATCCCGGCCCGATCGTGGCCGGCTGGAAGTTCTTTGTGAAAATTATTGTCGGCCCTTCCTGTGCATGCAGCGGACCGGTGACGGCCAGGCTGAGCAGGAATCCCATCAGCAAAGCGGCGGGGGCGGCAAGCAATCTAGCCCTTGATTCAATCACCGTACGGGAACCTCGCGGGGGAGCGTTTTTTTTCATGACTGATCCACCAATAAGTGATAGCGCTGTCGATGCGAGACGTGAACCGGGCAAGACCGCAGCCGCCCAGCGCCAGCCTAGTTTTGCGCCTTCAGGGTCTGAACCTGGCTTTGCAGTTCGTTGATGAGTTCCTGCTGCTGAATCGTGTACAGGGTCAGTTCCTCTACCTTCTTCAACAGGTTGACCTGAAGTTCAGTCATGTTGATGCCGTTGGCGGCTACATCGCCGGCCGACGGAATGCCGGGCAGGCGGCTGTTGGCTGTGATGTAGTGCTGCAACTGGTCCAACGGCATGAGGTCGTAGGTCGGCGAGAAGACGTAGTCCGGGAAATTCATCGGCGGATTTCCGGCGGTCAAGGTCCCTGCGATGATCAGGTCGCCGTCGGTTTCGAGGGTGAAGATCGTCGTTCCGTCGGCGCTGATGCTGAGCGCGTTCTCGTCGGTGCGGACATCCCAGATGATGGGCGTGAACCCGCCGGTGCCGTCCTGCTCCAAGCGAAGCGTGGGCGCGTTGCCGTCAACCACGTGCAGATGTTGGGCTGGTGATCCGGTTCCGAAGCCGGTGTATCCGTTTTCGCCGACCAGCAGGCTGTTGTTCGGCGCCCCGGCATTGACCCTGAAGGGTACGGACGGGACCGGCGCGACCGTCTCGATAGCGAAGTAGCTGTCACCGCCATTGTTCGAGTCGTTGGCAGTAAGTTGCCAGTCGACGGTCGGAAACTGCGCAGTGTTGCTGGTGTCGACGAACAGAATGCGCAGGTTATTTTCTTTTAGCCTCAACGTATCGAACCCGAAATCTTCGCCCTCGACGCAATCCAGGCCCAGGCACAGGCTGCCATCCACGATGACATCGTCGAGGATGACTTCGTCAGCGTTGGCCAGGGG
>JBFHEJ010000028.1:0-13197 GCA_041584255.1 Lysobacterales bacterium | reverse complement strand
GGCGCATATTGTTGATGGGCCAGGCCGGCGACCGCTTGGACAAAGACATCGCGGAACTGACCGTGGCAGCCTGTGAAATGGCCCCGGACCGGCTGTTAATCTGCGAAATGCCCGGTTACGAGCGCGGGCGCGAACCGGGCGAGGTTCCAGCGCTGATCCGGAAAGTCGCCCTGGGCGCGGGCGTCGCCGATGCGGACATCGGGCTCTTCCCAGCTCCGGTCGAAGCGGTCACTGACGCACTTGCACACGCCCGGCCGGGAGATATGCTGGTTCTGCTGGCGTTGACCCAGAGACAGGAAGTTCTGAAATTGATTCACGAATTCGTCGGGCGGGAGCGCGACCGCACGTAGCGGCATCATGGCCAAGCTTTATTTCAACTACTCCACCATGAACGCAGGCAAAACTACTGTTTTGCTCCAGTCCGCCCACAACTACCGCGAACGGGGCATGAATCCCGTTCTTTTCACACCGGCGCTCGATAACCGGGCGGCTGTCGGTGTCATCAAGTCGAGGATTGGCATCGAATCGAGCGCGGTGGCGTTCACGGGAAGCGATGATCTGTTCGACCTGGTGCACCGTCGGCTCGAAACCGAGAATGTGCATTGTGTCCTGGTGGACGAGGCCCAGTTCCTGACACGCGAGCAGGTATTCGAGCTCACCGAAGTCGTCGACCGCCTGGATATCCCGGTGCTGTGCTTCGGCCTTCGCACCGATTTCAGAGGCGAGCTGTTCACGGGCAGCCGCCACCTGCTGGCGTGGGCGGATGAGCTGAGGGAGCTGAAGACCATTTGCCACACCGGGCGCAAGGCTACGATGGTGGTTCGCGTGGACGAACACGGTTACGCAATGCGCGAGGGCGCGCAGGTCGAGATCGGTGGCAACGAGCGTTACGTCTCGGTGAGCCGCAAGGAATTCAAGGATGTGTTCCACGGTGGAAAGCGTGTTCGGCTCATCGATCCGGCCATTCCCGCCGCCCGCGAAGAGGCGGACCCACAGGACGATTTGCTAGACTGATCCGATGATCCGATTGTTGATCGCACTGATCATCGTGGCGTTGTTGCTCTCAGCGGTGAGCCGCATGTACGGCCTTCCCGGCCGCAAGGCTGCGGAGCCGTCCTGGGAGGATACGGAGTACGTGGAGGAGCCCGAAGGCCTGCCCTACGAGCCCTACAACCGGGCCGAGCAGTTCAGCGACGAGTATCCGGAAGCGCTGGATGAACAACGCAAGCGGATCGACGAGCAGATCGACGGCGCTTGAACAATGAGCGCGATGGGCCGCGCGACGTTGTTGCCGGCTAATTACGAACCTTCGGTCTTTGCATCACGCCGGCTTTGACCTGCGCTTCCTGTTGCCAAAATTCAGGTTTCAGTTGGAATAAGATCAGCAATCAGGTCATCCGCGTCCTCAATGCCCACTGACAGGCGCAGCAGTCGCGGGGTAATCCCCAGACGTTCACGTTCGGCCGGCGGCATCTTTTCGTGCGAGGTCGCCAGGGGTTGGCAGATGGTGGTCTCGACGCCGCCAAGGCTCACGGCGCAGGAGATGAGTTTCAGGCTACGAACGTAGGCCTCCGGATCGAGCCCTTGTGCCAGCTCAAAACTCAGCATTCCACCGAAGGCCTGCATCTGCTGGCGGGCCAGGTCATGTCCGGGATGATCCGGCAGACCCGGGTAGTACACCCTGGAGATGGACTCACTCGCGTCCAGCGCTGCGGCGATCCGGCCGGCGTTTTGGCTCTGCCGCGTGACCCGCAGTTCCAGGGTCAGCAGGCTGCGTTCGAGTAACGCACAGTCCCGGGCATTGAGGCTCATGCCGTATTTGATCGAGGTCTTTCGAATGCGCTCGATGATGGCCGCGCTCGCCGCGACTGCACCGCAGCAAAGATCGCTGTGGCCACCGAGATATTTGGTGCCGCTGTGCACAACCACATTGAAGCCGTGGTTCAGCGGTTGTTGCAGAATCGGCGTGGCAAACGTTCCGTCGATGACCGCGTACATCTCGTTCTCGTGCGCAATATCCGACACCGCCTGCAGGTCGAGCACGGTCAGGAACGGGTTCGTGGGCGACTCGATGAACACCATTCGGCTGTTCGGCCGCACCGCTTCACGCATTTCGTCCAGGCTTGCCGAAACAATGCTGAATTCGATTCCGAGCCGTGCGAATTCTTCGACGACCAATGCGTGGCTTCCGCCATAGATGCCCTCGAGCATCAGCACATGGTCACCGGGCTCCAGTAACGCAAGCATCACGGCGGATATCGCGCCCATGCCTGAACTCGTGGCCAGGGCCGACTCGGCGCCTTCGAGCAGGGCAATCTTTGCGGCGGTTATTTCGCTGTTGATGGTATTGAAATAGCGCGGATAGCGAACTTCGCTGTCGTCGAGATACTCGATTGCGCTGGACGGAAAAATTGGCGTGACGACGCCGCCCTGGTTGACGGATTTTCGCTTACCGCCATGAACCGCGATGGTGGCTGATTTCATGTTTTGAATGAGTTCTCAGGTCTGGCAGTTCGGGCAATAGTAACTGGACCGTTGCCCGATCACCCGCTTTCTTATTGGCGCCCCGCAGCGGTAACATGGCTCCCCGTAACGTTCGTAGACCTGCAATTCCCGGGCGAAATAGCCAGGCTGGCTGTCGGGGGCTGTGAAATCCCTCAGGGTTGTGCCGCCCTGCCGGATCGCTTTTTCAAGCACAGAGCGGATGGCACCGGCCAGCGCCTCGTAGCGGTGCTCGGAAATTCGCCCGGCGGCCCGTACCGGATGAATGCCGGCGAGGTGAAGGGCTTCCGAGGCGTAGATGTTGCCCACGCCGACAACGACACGGGCGTTCATCAGGAAATTTTTGACGGCCACGCGCAGCCCGCGCGAGCGACGATGGAGATAGGCGCCGGTGAAGGCCTGGCTGAGGGGTTCGGGGCCCAACTCCCGGATCAGCGGGTGTGCCTCTGCCGGCGCGTCCCACCAGGTGAAGATTCCAAAACGCCTGGGGTCGTTGAAACGCAGCAACATGCCGGTATCCAGGCCAAGATCAATATGATCGTGTTTTCTGACGGGCGTCCCGGCCGGGCAAACGCGAAGAGAGCCGGACATGCCGAGGTGGATCATCAGGCCGCCGGCTGACGCGCCTTCCTTGTGGGTATCGATGAGGAGATATTTGGCTCGGCGCCGCAGGCCAGTGACAACGCGACCCAGCGCGGAATTGACACGGCTGTCTACCGGGATTCGAAGGGCAGGATTGCGGACGATAACGTCCGCGATGTGGCGGTTCAAGAGCGCGGGGCTGATGCCCCGCAGCGTGGTTTCAACTTCAGGAAGTTCCGGCAATTTAAGGAGCCTCCCTTCCCTGCTCCGTTGCGCGTGAAGGCGGCTGCGGTCGGCAGGGCAGTCTGGAATTTTCTCTGGCTTGCCTCGCTCGCCAACCGAAAATTCACTACAAGCTATTTAATCTTGGATTCCTTGTACATCACATGCTTGCGCACCACCGGATCGTATTTCTTCATCTCGATCTTCTCCGGCGTGTTTTTCTTGTTCTTGTCGGTGGTGTAGAAGTGCCCGGTCCCGGCAGAGGAAACCAGCCTGATCTTGTCTCTTGCGCTCTTAGCCATGATTCAAATTCCCTGATTAACGCTCTCTGGGGTTTTTAAACGCGCTCGCCGCGGGCGCGAAGATCCGCCAGCACGGCGTCGATACCTTTCTTGTCGATGACGCGCAGACCCTTGGTCGATACGCGCAGCTTCACCCAGCGATTCTCACTTTCCACCCAGAAACGGTGGCTGTGGAGGTTGGGCAGGAAACGACGCTTGGTCCTCCTGTTGGAGTGCGACACATTATTTCCGGTCTGCGGCCGCTTGCCGGTGACCTGACATACTCGTGACATGGGACTGTACCCGGTAATCCGTTGAAAAAGCAGCCGCACTTTATACCTCAAGCCCGGTGTCCGCGCAAGGGCGGGGACGAGATCACGGCCCATTTTTGACGTTGAAAAGGCCTCCGACCCCTCTACATTTACAACAGCCCGCGGGCCGCCATCGACACCGGTTGACCGTCGCCCACCACGAAATGATCGAGCAGCCGGATGTCCAGCAGTTCGAGCGCATCCTTCAGGCGGCGCGTGATGGCCTGGTCGGCCATGCTGGGCTCGGCCACGCCGGAGGGGTGATTGTGGGCGACGATGAGCGCCGCAGCGCCGAGCTTGAGCGCGCGTTCGGCGACAACACGTGGGTAGACGGTAGCGCCGTCAATCGTGCCCTGGAACAGTTCTTCGAAGGCGATGACCCGATGCCGGGAATCCAGGAACAGGCAGGCGAACACCTCGTTGGGCTTGTCCCGCAGCACGCATTGCAGGTATTGCCGGGTGTCGCCCGGGTTGTCGAGTGGCGGGCTGCGCTTGACGCTTTCCAGCAGGTACCGGCGGGCAAGCTCGATCACGGCCAGGAGCTGCGCAGTTTTTGCCGGCCCCAGCCCGGGTTGCTGGATCAGCAAATGCCAGCCGGCGCCAAACAGGCCGCGCAATCCGCCCAGGCGCCCGAGCAAACGGCGCGCCAGGCCGAGCACCGGGACCCCCGGTCCTCCGGTTCGCAACAGGACCGCCAGCAGCTCCGGATCTGACAGCACGGCCGGACCCTCTTGCGCGAGCTTTTCGCGCGGGGGAACTGCGCTGCCTTGCAAGTCGGTTTCGTTCATGGACAGATGCAATCGTGCCTGTTCGGGACGGCTTTAAATACGGTAAATCGGCCTTACTGCATGTAAGCTAATCGCCCAAATGCTCATTCGGGGCTGATTCGGGAGTCAGCAGGAGAATGCGGTACGCATCATGAGTGATGAAACCCAAAACTGCGGGGCATCGATTGCCGGTATGCGCGTCCTGCTCGGGGTCACGGGCGGGATTGCGGCCTACAAGGCTGCCGACCTCGTGCGCCGACTGCGTGACGCCGGCGCTGAGGTTCGCGTCGTCATGACCAGCGGTGGTCAGGCGTTTGTTACGCCGTTGACGTTTCAGGCCGTTTCTGGCCACCGCGTTCACACCGCGTTGCTGGATGAAGAGGCCGAAGCCGGAATGGGCCATATCGAGCTCGCCCGGTGGGCCGACCGGATCCTGGTGGCGCCGGCCACGGCCGACTTCATGGCGCGGCTGGCGCATGGCCTCGCCCCCGATCTCCTGAGCACGATCTGTCTCGCCAGCGCCGCGCCGCTCAGCCTGGCGCCGGCCATGAATCAGCAAATGTGGACAAACCCTGCCACGCAAAGAAATACCGAAATTCTCCGGAAGCGCGGCATCGAGTTCCTGGGGCCGGGGACCGGTGACCAGGCCTGTGGTGACGTTGGGCCCGGGCGCATGCTTGAACCGGCCGAGATCGTCACCGCCCTGACCAGAGACGACAAACCTTTGCTCGCCGGCCGCCGTGTCCTGATCACTGCCGGGCCGACTTACGAGGATGTCGACCCGGTCCGGTTCATCGGCAACCGTTCCTCGGGCAAGATGGGGTTCGCCATCGCCCAGGCGGCCAGGTCGGCAGGCGGCAGGGTCACGCTGGTGGCCGGGCCCTGCGCCCTGCCCACGCCCGACGGCGTTGAACGCATCGATGTGCGCACTGCCGCGGACATGCATTCAGCAGTGATGGCGCGCGTGTCGGAATCCGACGTTTTCGTCAGTGTCGCCGCGGTAGCTGATTACACACCCGTGCGGCCGGTAGAGCGCAAAATGAAGAAGGGCCTCCCCAGGCAGCGCATCGATCTGGTGGCGACCACGGACATCGTCGCGGCGGTGGCAGCCCTAGAAAACCGGCCTTTCACGGTCGGTTTTGCCGCTGAAACCGAAAACGTTGTCGAATATGCCAGGGACAAGCTCCTTCGCAAGGGCCTTGATATGATTGCGGCCAACCAGGTCGGCCAGGCCGGGTCAGGGTTTGCGGCAGATGAGAACGAAATTATTCTCCTGGTCCGCGACCGCTCGGGTGAAGGGCTTGCTGCCGACGGCGAACGCCACCTGGGAAAGGGCAGCAAGCGGCGGCTGGCGAACCGGATCATCGAAGAAATCGCCCACCAAATCGGAGAAGGCGGCAGCTTTGAAGACTGTTCAGATCAAGACACTCGACCCGCGTCTGGGTAACGAAATTCCTTTTCCGGACTACGCCACGCCTGGTTCGGCCGGCATGGACCTGCGCGCCTGCGTAGAGGAGGAAATCACTGTCGGCCCCGGGGAAACCCGGCTGATCCCTTTGGGGTTTGCCATGCACATGGAGGATTCCGGACTGGCTGCGGTCATTCTTCCGCGTTCGGGGCTGGGCCACAAAAACGGGATCGTGCTGGGCAACCTGGTCGGACTGATCGATAGCGACTACCAGGGCCAGGTGTACGTGTCCTGCTGGAATCGCTCCACGGAGCCGTTTGGTATCGCCCCCGGTGCGCGCATCGCGCAGCTTGTGTTCGCCCCCGTGATTCAGGTGCAATGGGAGCGAGTCAGTGAATTTGAGGCTTCCGACCGGAGTGCAGGCGGGTTTGGCCACACCGGGCACGATTGAAACAGGGATCAACATGAAATTCGGAAAACAGAACGATTCTGGTTCGGCTGACGCCGAGGGTGGATTCGATATCAAAAAGCTCGTTGCCGACCTTCTCCGTTCAGGAGAGGAGCCATCCGCCGATCCGAGGATCATCTACGCGCTGGGTGCCGTGGGCGCGCTGCTGATCCTGGCCGCCGTGGCGCTGAAGGCCTGGGACGGATGGGCCGGGTGGTCGACATCGCGCGCAGCGAGCACAGGCCGGCAACTCGTAGAGCAGCTCACCGAAGCGGTGGCGCCCTACCTCGCCGTGCAGGGCGATGCTGAATTCAAGGCCCGTGCCCTTGCAGCTCTCGACGATTCCGCAGAGTTGTCGGGCCTGCGTTCCTGGTTGAATGAACGCGTCCCCAACGTAAACGGGGTCGCTGTTTACCCTGGAGTGGCGCTTGACCAAGTGCCTGAAGAGCTGGGGCCAAACGGCTACGCCCTGGTTTCAATGATGTTCAACACCTCCATCAGCGGTGCTGCACCTCTACAGATCCACAATTCGCTGGAGCCACCGCAACTCGTTCAGCTCGTTCGATTGACAGAGGATGGCGAACACCGGGGCTTCGTTTCCATTACGTCCGATCCTGCGCGGGTGCTGCAGGCCTTTGACCCTTCGGTGGGCTCCGAAACCTACCTCGCGCTGAAGCAGGATTACGGACGACAGTCAGCAAAACCGCTGAAGGAAGCCGGTAACCCCGATTTCGCCCCGATCCAGCCCGACCGGGTCCTGGTGGCCGGGACCCTGTTCCGGGTGGAGATGCCCCTTCATCAGGCCAATGAACTCCTGCCCTGGAGCCGCTTTATCACCGTCGTTGTGGTCGGCTTCCTGATGATGGGCGCAGCGCGCTTTCTCTTCGAGAAAAACAAGCGCTGGCTGTCAGCGGAAGAAGAACGAGCGGCCGAGCAAAAGGAGAAGGAGGCCAAGACAGCCAGGCTGGAAAAGGAAAACAAGGCGGATCGGCGAGCGACGGTGGAAGCCGCCAACCACATGGACGGCGAAGCCGGGCCAAAGGCTGTAAAGGAGAAGGGTGACGTTTCTGAGCAGCAGGCGGAGCCGCCACCTCTGCGCCTGCGCTACGATATTGCGCAGCGCAGGAAAAAGGACATCGAGATACCTTCGGTGGAACTCCAGGAATCGATTTTCAGGGCATACGATATCCGCGGCGAGATCGGCAAGACGCTGGACGTCGACATCGCTTACCAGGTTGGCCAGGCCGTGGGCAGCGAAACGATCGACCAGGACGCCGGCCCGGTGGTGGTGGCGCGCGACGGCAGGCTGTCGGGTCCGCAACTGGTCGAGGGTCTGATCAATGGCATCAAGTCGACCGGCTGTGACGTCCTCAGCATCGGCATGGTGCCAACCGGCGTGTTGTACTACGCGGCCTACGAGAAGGGCTCCGGTACGGGCGTGATGCTCACCGGCAGCCACAATCCGCCGTCATACAACGGATTCAAGATCATGATCGGCGGCAAGACACTGTTCGGGGACCAGATCAAGGATCTCTACCGCCGCATTGCGCAAGGCGACCTTCGGGTCGGCAAGGGTGCGATCACCGAACTGGACGTCAAGTCAGATTACATCGAGCGGATTGCTTCGGATATCCAGCTCGAGAAGCCGCTCAAGGTGGTGATCGATTGCGGCAACGGCGTGGGCGGTGTGTGCGCGGCCGCTGCGCTGCGCGCCGTTGGCGCCGAGGTGCTGCCGCTGTTCGATGAAGTCGACGGCACCTTTCCAAACCACCACCCGGACCCGAGTGACCCGCACAACCTCCAGGACCTTATCGATTCCGTCAAGCTGATGGGCGCCGACGTGGGTCTCGCCCTCGACGGCGACGCCGACCGCCTGGGCGTGGTCACCACGGAGGGCGAGATCGTGTTCCCCGACCGGGTCATGATCCTGCTGGCGAAGGATGTGCTGGAACGCGTTCCAGGCGCAACCATCATCTACGACGTCAAGTGCACCGGCAAGCTGGGCAAGGCCATCGCCGACGCAGGCGGCAAGCCGGTGATGTACAAGACCGGCCATTCATTGATCAAGGCGAGGATGAAGGAGCTGGATTCACCCTTCGCCGGTGAGATGAGCGGTCACTTCTTTTTCGAGGAGCGGTGGTACGGCGTTGACGACGGCGTCTACGGCGCTGCGCGGCTGCTGGAAATCCTGGCCAAGTCGGAGCAGACCCCGACCGAGATTCTCAAGGCCCTGCCAACCGGGGTCAGCACGCCGGAACTCAAGGTGGAAATGAAAGAGGGTGAGAATCACGACTTTATCGAGAAATTCCAGGAGAGCGCAAAGTTCCCCGGCGCCGAGGTGACCACCATCGACGGGCTGAGGGCGGACTTCGAAGATGGCTGGGGCCTGTGCCGGGCATCCAACACCACGCCGGTGGTGATCCTGAGGTTCGAGGCGGACGACGAAACCGCGCTGGCGCGGATCCAGCAGGCATTCGCGGAAAAGATGCTGGAGATCAATCCGAACCTGACCCTGCCGATCTAAGGGTCGAGCGCCTCGGCATAGGCGCTCAATCCGCAAATTCGATCTCAAATTCAATGGCGTCCAGCTGTTGCTGGGATATACCCCTGCGTTCCAATGCTTTTTGCCAGCGGGGGTCGCCCCGAATCGGCTCGAAGAAGGGCGTGAGATTGATTCCAGTGCCGGGGTTTCCGATTTCCTCGGCGTGCGCCAGTGCTTCGAAAGCAAGATCGGTTTCTCCGCGCCAGGAGTAAACGTAGGCTGTTGGGTAGATGGCCCGCTCATCTTCGAGGGAGATGAGCTGCTGCAGGGCCGCATCGGAGGCTTCCGCGTTGCCCATCGTGTGGTTTACAAGGGCAAGCCCGGTGAGTCGCAGCAATCCGTGCGGCTCGCGCTCCATGCTCTGCAAAGCGCCTTCAAGATCACCGTTGAACAGCAGTGCCGCGCCGCGCCAGAACCATGCGGCGATTTGATCGGGGTTCAGATTGAGGACGGTGTCATATTCTGCAATGGCTTCTTCCAGCCGCCCGGTGTCAAGCAACGTGCTGGCCAGCATGAAATGGGCGGTGGAACTGACCGGATCGAGCCGCACCTGTCGCTCAAATAGCGCGGCTGCCAGATCCATTCGGCCCAGACGTCTCGCCAAGGCGCCGGCATCGCCAATCACGGTTGCCTGATTCGGCCCAAGATTCACCGCCCGCACGCTGTTCTCAGCCGCTGCCCCTAGGTCACCTGAATAATACAAATGCATTTGGCTGATCCCCGACCATGCATCGGCGTAATTTGGATCCAGTTTTGCGGCCCGCAGCACAAATTCCCAGGCTCGTTCGACGTTGCCCACCATAGGAATGAAGCCAAGCCCGACCTGGTTGGCCAGAATCTCCGCGAATCCTTTCAGTGCCGGAGGGTAATCGGGATCGATCTCAAGAACTTGACTGTATAGTTCGCCAGCCTTTTCCAGGCTTTCTTTCGTATACCGGTCGAGGAAATAGCGGCCTTGCAAGAAAAGCCTATAAGCTTCGGGTTCGGTTTTGCGCGAGGTCGGGGAGCCGCCCAACAGGGTGAGCTTGAGTTTTTCGACCACCGCGGCCGAAATCTCGTCCTGGATGGCGAATACGTCATCAAGGGTGCGGTCCCAGGATTCAGACCAAAGGTGCGTGTCGCTTCGCGCATCGATCAATTGTGCCGTGATGCGGATCTGGTCACCCGACCTTCGCACTGAGCCCTCCAGAACATGCGAGACGTTGAGGCGTTGGGCGATTTGCGGTGTTTCCAGATTTTGATCCCTGAAAGCAAAGGACGACGAACGTGATATGACCCGTAACTCACGGATCTGTGCCAGCAGGTTGAGCAATTCCTCGGAAATGCCGTCGGAAAAATACCGCTGCTCGGGTTCGGCAGACATGTTCGCGAAGGGCAGCACCGCGATGGATTTTTCTCCATAAGATTCCAGCAGCGCGTCCGTGCGGGCTTGTTTGGCAACCTGCTGCTCGCGTACGGCGTCACGCCCGGGGTCGAGAACGAATTTGTCGAAGGCGAAGTAGCCGAGCGCCAGTGCGAGCATCACCATGATGATGCGGTCGAGCCGCTTGGCGGCTGCCATGTCGGGCTGAACACTGCGATCCACATCCCGTTCGCGCCTGAGGCCTTGGGGTGTGAGCTCAAAGGCCCAGGCCAGCACGACGACAGGGACTGCGCCTGCGGCAAGGACCACAATAATCCCGCGCAGGGCAAAGTCGGTGAATCCAAAAACGGGAAGTACAGTCTCGCTCACCTGGATCAGGAGCCAGGCGGTGACCGCGTAGGCGGTTGAAACGCGTATGACGTTACGTCGTTTCAGTTCATCCAGAAATGACATGGCAAACCTGAGCATAGCTCACGCGGCAGGAAGTCGTTAGCAGGTTGAGGCTAGCGCGCCGCACAGACGCCTGGGCGCCTGCAAGATCAGGTTCATTTTCCTTGAAGAATGAACCTGCCTCCCTAGTAATCGCACTCGGAAAACATCGGGTCGACGCTGCCGCCCCACTCGTTTTCGAATTTGCGAAGCTTGCGCTCTGCGGGCGTGATCCCGCTGTCGGCGATTTCCTGCAGCGGCTCGAGGAATCCGCTCTCGTTGTCACCAGAGGCATTGAGCCGGGCCCGTGCCGCGAGGCCGGCACGCGCAAGGTCGAGCAACTCGAGCGCAAGTGACTGCAGGCTGCGACCGCGCACCTCGGCGTTCAGGCCAATTCTAGGGGCGTCCTGCCGCAGCTTCAGGCGCTCGTCCATGCTCCATTCCTTTGCGAGATCCCATGCCGCGTCCAGCGAAGGCTGGTGGTACAGCAGCCCGGCCCAAAAAGCCGGCAGCGCGCACAAACACCGCCATGGGCCACCGTCTGCGCCGCGCATTTCGAGGAACTTCTTGAGCCGCACTTCGGGAAAGGCGGTGGTGAGATGGTCTTCCCAGTCCCGCATCAACGGACGCTCGCCGGGAAGGGCCGGAAGGCGCCCCGAAAGGAAATCGCGGAAAGACTGGCCGGAGGCATCGATGTAGGTCCCTTGGCGATAGACGAAGTACATCGGAACGTCGAGCATGTATTCGGTGTATTTTTCGAATCCCATGTCGCCATCGAACACCCACGGCAGCATGCCGGTTCGATCGGGGTCGGTGTCCTCCCAGACATGCGAGCGGTAGCTTACGTACCCGTTTGGCTTGCCATCGGTGAAGGGGGAGTTGGCGAAGAGGGCCGTGGCGACGGGCTGCAGGGCCAGCGAGGCGCGAAACTTCTGGACCATGTCGGATTCGCTGCCGAAATCCAGGTTGACCTGCACCGTGCAGGTTCGGGCCATCATGTCGCGCCCCAGCGTGCCTACCTTCGCCATATAGTCGCGCATGATCTTGTACCGGGCTTTCGGCATCCAGGCCATTTCGGAAAGGGGCCACTTTGGGTTGAAACCCATGCCGAGGAAGCCGATTCCCAGCGGGTCGCAAACGTAGCGGACCTGATCGAGGTGCGTGTTGACCTCGTTGCATGTCTGGTGGAGATTGTCCAGCAGGGCGCCGGACAGTTCGAGCTGGCCGCCCGGCTCCAGCGTGATCGAGGCACCCTCGTCGTTCAGAAGGGCAATGGGCAGACCATTCTCAAGAACCGGGTTCCAGTTGTAGCGTTCGGCCAGGCCCTCGAGCACGACCCGGATTCCTCGCGGGCCGTCGTAAGGCAGCGGTCTCAGGTCGTCGCGCGTGAAGCCGAACTTCTCATGCTCGGTGCCCAGCCGCCATTCGGTCTCAGGTCTGGCCCCCGAGGCCAGGTATTCGGTCAGTTCCGAAATCGATTCGACTGGTGCCGCTGTCGGGCCGTCTTCTTTTGGAGCGCGTGACATTTTCGTCGGGTCGTAAGGACACATTTCGGAACCCGCATAGTACTATCAGCCGCTGACATGCACACGCACAGATCGCCACCCAAACCGCACGCCCAGCCTCGTTTCGCACTCAGCCTGCCGATCCGGTGCGGTGCCCTGACGGCGATCCTGGCGGCACTGGTCGCGGTTGTTCACGCCGCGCCATCGGCGGCCGGCGAAGTCCTCCGCCGGGGACTCGGCCCCGAACCGGATTCTCTTGACGTCCACCAGGCGCAGGGTCTGGCGGCGCTTAACCTGCTGCGCGATCTTCGCGAGGGGCTGGTGACGTTCGACGCATCCGGTACCCTGGCGCCCGGCGCCGCCAGCCGTTGGGAAGTCCTCGACGGCGGCACGCGGTACGTCTTTGAAATTCGTGAAAACGCCAGGTGGTCCAACGGTGACCCGGTGCTTGCAGGCGATTTCGTGCGGGGTTTGAGCAGGGCACTGGAGCCGTCGACCGCAGCGCCCATGGCGAGCCTGCTGGCGCCCATCGAAAACGCGTCCAGCCGGCTCGGCGGTGCCGAACGCCCGGGGGCGCTCGGCATTGCGGCGATCGAGCCGCGCGTGCTGGAGATCCGTCTCGAGCGGCCTGTGCCATGGTTTGCCGAGATCCTGGCCCACCCGGTGAGCTTTCCCGTGCATGGGCGTGAAGGGAGTGTCGCGGGGCTCGAAGTCAACGGCGCCTATGTCCTGGCCGGCTGGACCCCCAACGCGCTCGTCCGCCTGGAAAAAAACCCCCATTTCCACGCGGCAGAGGACGTAGCGCTGCCGGTGGTGGAGTACTACCCGATCGAGCAG
>JBFHEJ010000027.1:0-13215 GCA_041584255.1 Lysobacterales bacterium | reverse complement strand
GCACCTGGCCAGCGCCGCCACAGGTCGTGCACGTCTCCTTCTTACCATCGCTTGAGCCCGATCCGTCACAGGTCTTGCACTGCCCGAGAGTGGGCACGCGAAGTTCACGCTCTGTACCCGCAACAGCGTCCTCGAGGTCCAGTTCTATGGCGAACCGCAGGTCCGCGCCACGCTGACGGGCCCGGGTCCGCCTGGCGCTGCCGGCGCCGAAAATATCGCCGAAGATGTCCCCGAAAATATCGCCCACGTCACCCTGGAAGCCCTGCGGACCACCACTGCCGGCGGAACCGTCGACGGCGGCGTGCCCGAACTGATCGTAGGCGGAACGCTTTTTCGGATCCTTGAGAACCTCGTAGGCTTCTTTGACTTCCTTGAATTGGTCCTGCGTAGTCGCGTCGTCCGGGTTGCGATCGGGATGGTATTTCATAGCCAAGCGCCGATAAGCCTTCTTCAGCTCATCGGCGCTGGCTCCCCGTTCGACACCGAGGACGTCGTAATAGTCACGCTTGGCCATGGTGGCTCAGGGCCTCGGGAGAGGCTTCAGTCTTTCTTGTGCTCGTCGTCGACTTCTTCGAATTCGGCGTCGACGACGTCTTCGCCCGATGCGTCGTCCGAGGCCTCGCCTGCACCGTCAGACTGGGCTTCCGCCGCGGCCTGCTGGTAGATCGCCTGCGCAGCCTCCGTCAGTCGATTGACCGCGCTCTCGATAGCGTCCTTGTCGTCGCCCTTCATGGCGTCTTCGACTTTGGCGACGGCCGCCTCGATATTGGTGCGGTCCTCGTTGCCAACCTTCTCGCCCAGCTCCTTCAGGCTGGAGCGGGTGGCGTGCACCAGCGCATCGGCGTTGTTGCGCGCGGTGACCAGCTCGTGGAACTTGCGGTCTTCTTCGGCGTGCGCCTCGGCATCCTTGACCATCCGATCGATCTCCTCCTCGGACAGTCCGGATCCGGCCTTGATCTCGATCTTCTGCTCCTTGCCGGTAGCCTTGTCGGTGGCGCTGACATGCATGATGCCGTTAGCGTCGATGTCGAACGTGACCTCGATCTGCGGCATGCCGCGCGGAGCCGGCGCAATGCCGGCCAGATCGAAGCGCGCCAGCGATTTGTTGGCCGCAGCCATCTCGCGCTCGCCCTGCAGCACGTGCACAGTGACCGCCGTCTGGTTGTCTTCCGCGGTCGAAAAGACCTGCGAAGCCTTGGTCGGAATCGTAGTGTTCTTCTCGATCAGCTTGGTCATGACACCACCCAGCGTCTCGATACCGAGCGACAATGGCGTGACGTCGAGCAGCAGCACGTCCTTGACGTCGCCGGCCAGTACGCCGCCCTGGATGGCTGCACCGATGGCAACTGCCTCGTCGGGGTTGACGTCCTTGCGCGCCTCTTTTCCAAAGAACTCAGCGACGGTTTTCTGAACCAGCGGCATGCGCGTCTGGCCACCCACCAGGATGACCTCGGCAACGTCCGCCACCTTTAACCCGGCGTCGTCCAGCGCCGTGCGGCACGGCCCGATGGTGCGCTTGACCAGGTCTTCAACCAGTGATTCCAACTTGGCCCGCGTCAATTTGATGTTGAGGTGCTTGGGTCCGTCGGCGTCCGCCGTGATGTACGGCAGGTTGACCTCCGTCTGCTGCGACGAGGACAGTTCGATCTTGGCACGCTCGGCAGCCTCCTTCAGGCGCTGCAAGGCCAGCGGATCCTTGCTCAGGTCGAAACCCTGGTCCTTCTTGAATTCCTCGACCAGGTAGTCGATGACGCGCTTGTCGAAGTCCTCACCACCAAGGAAGGTGTCGCCGTTGGTCGACAGCACCTCGAACTGGTGCTCGCCGTCCACTTCGGCGATCTCGATGATGGAGATGTCGAAAGTACCACCGCCGAGGTCGTAGACCGCGATTTTGCGATCGCGACCCTTCTTGTCCAGACCATAGGCCAGTGCCGCAGCCGTGGGCTCGTTGATGATGCGCCGCACATTGAGGCCGGCAATCTTGCCCGCGTCCTTGGTGGCCTGTCGCTGTGAGTCGTTGAAGTAGGCCGGCACCGTGATCACGGCATCGGTGACCGTTTCGCCCAGGTAGTCCTCGGCGGTCTTCTTCATTTTCATCAGCACCCGCGCGGAAATCTCCGGCGGCGCCATTTTCTTGCCATCGGCCTCGACCCAGGCATCGCCGTTCTCTGCCTTGACGATGGTATAAGGCACGAGGTCGACGTCCTTCTGGACGACATCCTCGGAGAATTTGCGGCCAATCAGTCGCTTGATGGCGTACAACGTGTTCTTCGGGTTGGTGACCGCCTGGCGCTTGGCCGGTTGGCCCACCAGAACTTCGTCGTCCTTGGCAAAGGCGACGATCGAAGGCGTCGTGCGGTCGCCTTCCGCGTTTTCAATGACCTTGGGGCTTCCGCCTTCCATCACTGCAACGCAGGAGTTGGTGGTCCCCAGGTCAATGCCTATGATCTTGCCCATTGTGTCGTTTCTCCCTAGAAATTCAGTGGCATTTCAGATGGTTCAAAAATGGGGTCTTGGCCTGTGATTTCAACGCGCCCATTGATGCCCTGCCCCGTTTTGGCCCGGTGGCTTACCCAGACCGTTGTGAAACCACGACCATCGCCGGCCTGATCAGCCGGTCATGCAGCTTGAAGCCCTTCTGCAGCACCTCGATGACGGTGTTTTCCTCGTATTCGTCCGATGGCGCCATGGTCATGGCTTCATGCAGTTCGGGGTTGAACGGCTGTCCCAGCGGGTCAACGACCTCGAGACCGTGGTCCTGCAATACCTTGGACAGCATGCGCAATGTCAGGGCCTTGCCTTCACGCAGGCCCTCAACCGTGGCCGATTCCTGGTCCACCCCGAGACCCCGCTCGAGGCTGTCTCGGACCTGGAGCAGGTCCTTCATCATGCGTTCGAGCGCAAAGCGACGGGACTTGTCTGCCTCCCGCGCCAACCGCTTGCGCTGGTTGTCCATTTCCGCCTGCATCCGCAGCATCGCATCACGATGGCGGTTGACCTCGCTTTGCGATTCAGCCAGCGCCTGGTGCAACCGGCTCACTTCATCATCGTTTCCATGCTCATCGGTCGGCGCGGCATCAGGCTGCGCCTCCGCGTTCTCGGAAGTCCCGTTCCTTGCCTCGACGGTTCCCTCGTTCACCTCCGCGGTCTGCTGTCGATCAACATGCTTTTTCTTGTGCTTTCTCACCGCTTCAATCCTGTGCGTCTGTCTGGCCCGAAATATGGGGATGTGGCGCTTACATTCAAGCAAGTTTCCCGCCGGGTTCAGTTCATTCCACCATTGCGACCCCCCGTGGCCCATGCTAGCTTGGGCGCCACTTCACATCGGTGCCTCAACCGTTTCACCGGGTACGGCGCGAGACCGCAACACGCATGTTGGAAAGCCTTTCGATTCGAGACTTCGCCATTGTTCCGAGGCAGGAAGTGGAGTTCTTGCCCGGTTTCACCGCGATCACCGGGGAGACCGGCGCGGGAAAATCACTGATCGTCGACGCACTCAGCCTGCTCAGCGGCAAGCGGGCCGACACCGATCTGATCCGCCAGGGCGCGGACAAGGCTGAACTGTGCGGAAGTTTTGCCCTGGACGAATCCCACCCTGCTCTGGCATGGCTGCGCGACGCCGAAATGGAAGATGACTCAGACTGCCTGGTGCGCCGGGTGATCTCCAGGAGCGGCCGGTCTCGGGCCTGGATCAACGGCACCGCGGTCACACTCAACCAGCTCCAGGAACTGGGTGGCCTGTTGGTCGAAATACACGGCCAGAACGAGCACATTCGGCTCAACCAGCCAGCCGAGCGATTTCGACTGCTGGACACCGCGGGCGGCTATCCAGACGAAATTGACCGGGTCGCGGAATGCTATTCAGACTGGCAGGCGGCGCGCCTGGAACTGGAGCGTTTGCAGCAGGCCTCGGTTCTCGACCCCGGTGAGTTGGATTTGCTCGCTCACCAGCTCGAGGAGTTGGAGACTGTTGCCCTGCCCGCGGACGAAGTACGCGAACTGGAACTGGAACATAAGCGCCTGACCCACGGCAGCGAGTACATGGCCGCGCTCGAACTGTCCAGCCGCGCCCTCTCCGATGCGGCAGACGGTGTCGAATCCGCAGGCATGGTTGAACGCATCAACCGGGTCGTTGCGGTGCTCGAGCCGGTTGCGGACGCCGATCCCAGGCTGGCGGAGGCTGTGAAAATGTTGCAGGAGGCAGCGATCAACTGCGAGGAGTCACGCCAGGTCGTCGATCGCGTCAGTGCAGATGTCGACCTGAGCCCCGAACGCCTTGATGCCGTCGAGCAACAACTGAGCCAGCTTCACGACCTGGCGCGCAAACACCGGGTTGGCATGGAAGAGCTAACGCAGGCCCGCGACGCCCTGGCAGAGCGCATCGAGGCTTCCAGCTCCCTGGAGGCAAGGCTCGAAAGCTGCCACAAGTCACTGGCCGCCACGACGGCTGATTACCGGGCTGCAGCGCAAGCCCTGCATCAGAAACGTTGCGACCGGGCGGCTGAGTTGAGCCGGGCCGTAACCGCCGCCATGCAGGGCCTGGCCATGGAAGGCGGTGAATTTCGTGTCGAGGTTGAGCACCAGAAGGACGCCGAACCTTCGCGCCGGGGCAGCGATCGCATTGTCATGCTGGTATCGGCCACCAGGGGGGTGCGCCCCGGACCGCTCAGGAAGGTAGCCTCCGGCGGTGAATTGTCGAGAATCAGCCTTGCGATCAAAGTCGCACACCACCTGCTGCTGGATGAAAAAACCGCTTCCACGGCAGCATCGGTCCAGGTTTTCGACGAGGTCGATGCCGGGGTTGGGGGCGATGCAGCCAACGCGGTTGGTCGCTTGCTGCGCACCGTGGCGCAGGGCGCGCAAAGCCTGTGCGTCACGCACCTGGCGCAGGTGGCCGCCAGGGCGCACCAACAGATCAAGATCGAAAAACACTCCAGCGCTGAGGCGGTAACGGTAGAAGCCATTCCCCTTGCTGCGCCGGCCAGGGAAAAGGAAATCGCACGCATGCTGTCCGGCAAGGTCTCTGACAACAGCCTGGCGCATGCCCGGGAGTTGATCGAAAACTCGGCCGCATAAAGACTGTTGGTTCAGGGATGCGCCAACGCGCGAAGCTCGCGAGACTTCGAAAATTGCACTTTTCGAAGGCGCCATGCAAGTGGGGCAGGAGCCCCGTATTGCTACAGTTATTTCTTCTTGCGCACGTACAGCACCAGGTTATGGTCCTCGATTTCGTAACCGTGCTGCGCGGCGATCTTTTCCTGCAGGTACTCGATTTCGTCGCTGACGAATTCAATGACTTCGCCAGATTCGATATCCACCATGTGGTCGTGGTGGCTGCCCTCGTCGAGTTCGTAGTAGGCCTGTCCGCCCTCAAAATTGTGTTTTCTCACCAGTCCGGCAGTTTCAAACTGGTTGAGTACACGGTAGACCGTGGCCAGGCCGATGTCCTCACCCGCCTCGACCAGCGATCGATAAATGTCATCGGCCGTCATGTGCTTGGCGCCCATTTCCTCCAGCACCCGCAGTATTCGCTTGCGCGGGTGCGTGATCTTGAGGCCGACCTGTTTGAGGTCTTTAGTTTCCACCTCAATATTGTATCATTGCGCCTCTCGCGCCTTTGCCCGGTTTCCCGTGTAGATTATCGATGGCCCTACGACTCATCATCATCCTACTGACCACCCTAGTCAGCCTCTCCGCCTGCAATCTGATCTATAAGCAGAATGTGCAACAAGGCAATGCCCTGGAACAGGAAGACCTGGACCAGCTTTACATGGGGATGAACCGTCGCCAGGTCATCTTCGTGCTCGGCACCCCGTCCGTCCAGGACCCGTTCAACCAGGACCGCTGGGACTACGTTCAGACCTTCAGTCGCCGCGGGGGCGCGCTGGTCCAGCGAACCGTAACCCTGCGCTTCGAAAACGACACACTGGCCGAGATCATCGGCGCCGACAGCGCCTTTGGCACGCCCCTGGAGGAATCGGAAGCGCTGGCCGAAAGTGAGCCGGATGTCGATGTCGAAGAGGAAGAACTCGACGAAGAAGAGCGAGAACGCCTTGAAAAATATGAAAAAGCGCAGGACGTTTTTGATCAAAATACCGAGGACGACTACTAAAGCGGCCCTAAGCTGGATGTTTTGCGCTCAGGCCCACTCTACAGGCCTTTTTGACGATTGCTGATTGCCTCTTTCGCTCGCTTGCGACGGATTTCCTTGGGATCGGCAATCAAGGGGCGATAGATTTCCACCCGGTCACCGGGCTGCAGAACGTATTCCGGTTCGATCTTGCGGCCAAAAACGCCCAGCGCATTCTCATCCACGACGATGTCCTCGAACTTTTCGCGGACTCCGGACAGCTCGATCGCTTCCGCCACCGTCGTACCTGCCGGCGCCTCTACCGCAATCAGCTCCTGTTGGTGGGCCGTGGCGTATACAACTTCGACCCGGATCATTTCCGCCGGCGCTGAATCAGCCAAAGAGCGACTCCGCCCGCCTGGCAAATTCCCCCACCATGCGTTCCGAGATTTTTTCAAATCCGCGCCGGAAAGCCGACGACAGCAGCGAATTGGAAAACTCGAAACTGAGATGGAGGCTGACCTTGCTGCCGTGGTCGCCGAGATTCTGGAAATTCCACTCGCCGGCAAGTCTGCGGAACGGGCCCTCCACCAATGACATGGTGAGTATTTCTCCCGGGACCAGACGGTTGCGGGTGGTGAACTGCTGTGTCAGTCCCCCGACCGCGACCCACAGGCTCGCGAGCTGCTGCTGCTCATCCTGCTCATGCACCGCCGAGTCCTTGCACCACGGCAGGAAACGCGGATACGAGGGCACGTCTAGTACCAAACGGTACATTTCGAGCGCGGGGTAAGGCAGTAAGGCGGAACGGTCGATCTGCATTTCGGGCTGAACGGATGAACGCAAATTGGAATTCGCACAAGCTGCATTGCAGCGTTTTGCCAAAGGGTGGCGGGGCAAGCATAGCATGTCTGCACGCCGGCCTTTAGAATGGCCGGTCCAGCGACGGGACAGTCATGAACGAAGCAAGCAACAAGGGCAGAAAAACCATCGCCGTCAACAAGCGCGCGCGATTTGATTTTCATATCGATGAACGCATCGAAGCCGGGCTCGCCCTCGAGGGATGGGAAGTCAAGTCGCTACGCGCCGGCAAGGCCCAGTTTGCCGACAGCTATGTGCTGTTGAAAGACAACGAGGCCTTCCTGTTCGGTTGCCACATCGAGCCGTTGCCCACGGTTTCCGACCATGTCCGCCCCGATCCGACGCGTACACGCAAGCTGCTGCTGCATCGCAAGGAAATCGACCGCCTCGTTGGCCTGGTCGAACGTAAGGGCTTTACCCTCGTCCCGACCGCGATGTATTTCTCGAAAGGCCGGGCGAAGGTCGAAATCGGGGTGGCGCGAGGCAAGCGGCAGCATGATAAGAGAAAAACGATTAAAGATCGGGATTGGGAGCGCCAGAAGGCCCGCATCATGAAACGCGGCTAAGTTGCCGCGCCCAACTTGCAATGCCTGTTGCGGCTCATTGAGCCGCCGGCGAATGCCGCCTCCTGGCATCCGCTCGACTGGCGCCATCCCCGGCGCTCGGTAAGCGTTGCGAGACAACGGAACGTCCGGCGCGTAAAATAGTCATAGAAACACACCACTGGGGGCGACCTGGTTTCGACGCGGGTAGCAAAGCCCAAGGTGCATGCCGAGCTGCAAACAACTCGTAAAACTGCTTGCAAAACTTATAGTTGCCAACGACGACAACTACGCACTAGCAGCTTAAAAACCTGCATAGCGCCTCCCGCCCGTTGCGTGCCCGTACGCGCGGATCACGGGGGTCACACCATACGGGATCGCGATGAAGCGCGCCTGGCGCGGATTCGTTAAAACTTAATCAGGCTCGTTGCGGGTCTTCCCTGCCGATCGGGTAGCTCGCAATTAAACGAATAGACCGGATAAGCATGTAGAGCCGAAGGCGGAGTGCTTGCGGACGCGAGTTCGATTCTCGCCGCCTCCACCAAATGCCAAGGGCCTCCGACCGGGGGCCTTTTCATTTTTCGCCAGCAAGCAAGGGCGGTGCGGGTGCGCCGTGGATTGCTAGGTCAAATCTCGATTGAATGTGATCGAAATCCAGATTGCGATCGCGTTGATTACGAGCAGCAAACCCTCTGCCACAATCAGATTCACAACTCCCTGAGGCCAGGCAAAGGGCCACACATCATTCCCGATGAAGTACAAAACCGGCGTCAGCAGACTGGTGGCCACGCCGATGATCCGGATTCTCCGCTTGGCGTTTCGCACGGACCGGGAAAAGCTGCCTGCGCCGAAATTTTCGTCGTGCGCTTCCTGCCGAGTCGCAAAGCGCTGGAAGTCCGAAGACTCCCGTGTGAACTGGCGCGAGGGATGGTACTCCTGGACCCGCCACTCATAGGAGCGATCCTCAGCAAATGGCTTGCCGGTATAGCGTGCCGCGATGATCGCCAGAACAATACTGACAACCGCCCCGAACCGCACTGGGGGCCATATCAGTGTCCAATCCAGATACTCCAAACCGCTCACCCCAGCAGCCATTTCATATCGGAAATATAGATCAGCGCATGGAATCTGCACGGAAAATTTCACACTCCGTGCGTGACCCCCTGCAAGTTTCTAAACCCAGACTATACTTCCCGATGGAGGTCGTTCATCGGGCTTATATCCCTGAGCAAAGCGAGTTCTCCGACCGACACGCGGGCGCCGGCCCTCAGTAAGGACGCCACCGAACGGCCGATTGGTGTATGCAGCCAAACGGAGGGAGGTGATTTATGTCCGCGATTCCAAGGTTTTTTGTCTGTCTGTTTCTTGCCATGTTGGCGTTTATGCCCATGAACGTCGAGGCTCGAAACATCGATCGTTTCATGAGTGGATCCTGGTATAACCCGGCTCAGGACGGTCACGGCTTTTCAATTGAAGTCGGGTCTAACGGTCTGGTCGTTATCTACTGGTATACCTACCACCCGGACGGCACACCGCTTTTTATCCTGGCCGTGGGGCAGGCCGTTGGGATGAGCGTCACCGCCACGGCGTTTTATAACACCGGCATGCGCTTTGGGGTGTTTGACCCCTCGGAGCGGATGGAATCGGAGTGGGGAACGGTGACAGTCACATTCCACGACTGTCGCTCGGGGACGGTTCAGTACAACTCCGCGTTTATGCACGGCGGGCAGACGTTTGGATCAGGGTCATTCCCCATCCAGAAACTGGTCACCATTGACCACTTGCAATGCCAGGACGATGTGCGCGCGGGCACCTATGAGGGACGGGTATTCTCGTCCATCGAGGGTCGGGACTACTTTGCGTTTGCCCTCATTTCCCCGGGCGGCGAGTTTGTATCTTACAGCGACGGTGGCCTGGCCGCATTTGGCTCTTTAAGCCTGAGTGGAGGCTTTTTCAGTGCAACGGGCACGACCGTCTCGTTGGACCCTGACGCAACGTTCTCAGGCGGGTTCTCCGGCGTCGGGGAACTTGCCCAGGAATACCGGCTGTTTGCCATCTACGAAGTTGAGGACGGCGACAGCGGATTTGCGGATTTCTACGCCAGCCCAACCCTTCATCGTCGCCCAACCACCATGGCCAGTCTGGCCGGAAACTACGACGTCCACAATCCCACCACCGGCTTCGTGGGCACCGCCACCATCATGACCAATGGCAGCATCGTCGGCTCAGACGAACTGGGGTGCCAGTACAGTGGCAATGTCACCATCCCCGACTCGCGATTCAACCTGTTCGACGCCAGGGTCGTAATTAGCAGTTGCCCGGGCTTCGACGGCACCTACGATGGACTGGGCTCACAAATCGACTGGTTCGAGTTCCACGACTCAGCTGCGCTGCGTGTGCTGGTCAGCGACGGAAATTTCGGATTCCTGCTGATCGCCGTCCGGGACTAGCCAGGGCCAGCCTGCCAGCAGCCGCAAAGGACCCCCAATGAACATCCGAATGATCTTCGAGAAGGGCAACGTCGGTCTAGGCTGGGCGACGCTGTGGCGCCTGGCACTGATCCTGGTTCCACTCAATCTTCTGTCTGAACTCGTGGCGCTGGAAGCCAGCACCAATCCGGCAGGCGCCGTGGCCATGCTCTTCGCGCTGCCGGTAGGCGGCAACGTCTACCTCGTGCCGATTGCGATCCCGATCCTGCTGTTCGCCTGGAACTGGGTCGGAAAATACGTGATGGAAACAAAACTCGGCGTGCGCCCCAGCGGATTCGTCGGCTGGTCGCTGTACTGGCGCGTACTCTTGCTGCAGCTCGCCGGATATTTTGCGGTCGGGCTGGTGTTCGTTCCGCTCACGATGGTCGCCATGAGTACGGGCGATACGGCGCGGGTGCTAATCCTGTCAATCGGCGGACTGATCCTGCTCCCGGCCCTGGTCTACTGGAGCCTCAATGTCGTGGGATTCGTGATCAGGCGGGTGGCCGGAGCGGTGCCAGTCAGCGACGGCGCTGAATCAGCGTTGCCTGGATCGGGGCCGCTGATGGCCCGTTCCTACCAGTCGCTCTTCGATCCATCCCGCCATGACACCAACTGGATGCTGGCCGCTGCCTACGTCGCAACCGGGCTGGCCGCGTCCCTCACCTACCCGGCGGTCAGCGCGCTTTTTGGCGAGGGATTCAATTTTCGCTGGGGTCCAGAACTCCTGGCGTACTTTATCAGCTGGTGCCTTGCCGGCACCGGTCTCGTGCTGGTACTCCACAGGTTCAGGCAGGAGTGGATGGTCATTGTGTCATTCGCTGCGCTCCTGGTGGCATTGCGCTTTTTCGAAGTCGCCCTCAGCGAGCTGATGGGCGAGGGCGAGTACGAGAGACTTACTGACCCTGTCGGCCTTGGATTCCGCGCTTCGTTCGCGCTGCTTTTCATCTCCGGAATCCTGGCCGGAATCCGGTTCATTGGCCCCACCATCGCTGGGTTCGCGATCGGCATCGGCATTGCCCAGCTGATACACATCATGCTCGTCGTACAGCCGTCGATCGCGCTGATGAACGAAACTCCGATTGCTTTCATCTGGAGCCCTCTGCGTTTCGCCCAGGACCTGGTTTCAGTTGCAGTCGATGCAACGATCAGCGGACTCGCCTTCTGGTGGGCCTGCGATTGGCACCTTGGACGCCGGGGCCTGCGGCTAACGCACCATGGCGCCATTGAACCCCGCGCTTCGACGACCACGGATTCCACCGTGAGGACACCCGTATGACTCAAAAGTCGTGGATTTATCTGACCCTCGCAGTGGCGTTTTTCGGCTGGCTTGTGGCCGTCGTGCTGCTGTACCAGCTCTCCTATGCCGCGGAGGAACGAATCCGGCAGGTGGGCCCGGGTGGCACGGCGAGCCATGTCACTCTGGGCAAGCCCATGCGCTTCGACCCCGAAACCGGCACCTACACCGAGATGGGATTCGTCGAGGCCGAGGCCGGCCCCTTGTTTCTGCTCACGCTGGCCTTCGCCGGCGGCGCGTTGTTCGTGACCCGGCGCATTCGACGGCGAGGAGCTGAGGGCCTTGCCGGCGCCCCCGCGTCGTTGAGCCTCGAGGCGCTCGAGAACGAACTGTGTGCCGGCAGTCCGCGTACCCGCGCCCGGGCGGCCAAGGCACTTGGACAGATGCGGCACCGGGCGGCCATACCAGCGCTGGCCGTGGCGCGAACCGACCAGGACCCCCAAGTGCAGCAGTGTGCGGTGGACGCCCTGGATGCAATCGACCCGGAGTGGCGCAAGCTGCCCGAGGCCCGGGTTGCGACGGATTACGAACTCGCGGGCCTGTCGGAGTTGTTGATGCCCATGCTGGACAAGGCCCAGGGCCTGGTGGCGACGGCGGAGAAGCTCATCCCATTGCTCGAACTCGTCGAAGCGAAAGACCCCCGGGCGCTGGAAGCCTTGCAGGAAGCCATGACGGACTCCGACCCGATCATGAGGATGCGCGCCGCCGGAGCCATGGGAGACCTGGGAGATCCCGGCGCCGTTCCAGCCCTCAGGGAGGCGCTCACCGATCCTGACCAAAGCGTCCAGGAGAAGGCCGAGGAGTCTCTAGACATTCTCGCACCGGGCTGGCGTGAGGACGCGGAGTCCGCGGCGAGCAGCGATGAATGCCTGCCCACGCCAACTGAAGAAGAGGCCGAGAGCTCGAGCACCGTCAGCGAGCGATGGAGAGACATCTGCAAGGAGGAAATACTGCGGTTCCTGGGCACCACGCGAACCCGGGAATATGAGGAGCAAACCGGCGCCTGGTGGAGCCGCGATGACCTAAGGCTGGTCGTCGCCAAAACCTATTCGGCGGACCTGGAACCGGACTGGCTGTTTTCCGCTACCGAGGCCGCCATAGACGATTTGGTCGGGCAAGGAAAGTTGGCGGGGACGGACAGCGGTTACCGCTTGCGGAGATAGAGAACGGGGTTGTCCAGTGACCGGAGTGTTGGCGATCCATACCCGAACCTTCTTGCAGGTAAAATTCATCCCACGAGCGGCGACAATTGCCATCTGGTGCTGTCAGCCGTGACTGAGGGGGCGATCGCGATACTGGAACTCAATCGCCCGGATCAACGTAACGCCCTGAACATGGCGCTAATGCAGGAAATGACCGCGGCGCTTTAACGGGTCGCGAAAGCCCCCGGCATCAAGGCGGTCGCCATCCGCGCGGCGGGCCCGGCTTTCTGCGCCGGCCACGACCTGAGGGAAATGAGGGCCGACCCCGGCGAGGAGGCCCAGGCCAGGACCTTTGCCGCCTGCGCGGCAATGATGATGGCCATTGTGAGGCTCCCGCAGCCGGTGATCGAGCGCGTCCAGGGGGTCACCGCCGCGGCAGGCTGCCAACTGGTAGCCACCTGCGATTTTGCCATTGCCTCGGCAGAAGCGCGCTTCGCCGCGCCCGATGTCCAAATCGGCGTGTTCTGCTCCACGCCGATGGGGGCGCTGTCGCGCAACATTGGTCGAAAGGCCGCGATGGAAATGCTCCTGACGGTCGACATGATCGACGCCAGGCGGGCCGAATCGCTTGGGCTGATCAATCGCGCGGCTCCCGAAGCAGACTTGGTTTTCGCGGTAGCGGCCATTGTGGAAAAAGTCTGCGCCAAGTCCCCCCTGGCCATCAGGATTGGTAAGCAGGCGATCTACCGCCAGATAGAGTCAGGACTAGAGGAGGCTTACGAGCACACCGGGGCAGTGATGGTCCGCAACATTCTCGCCGGCGATGCCGCCGAGG